>JAKQOD010000618.1 GCA_029565465.1 Deltaproteobacteria bacterium | reverse complement strand
GCGCGGCAGATCCTCGAAGCCAAGCACTGGATCGATCCGTATTCGTCGGCGTGGCTGCGGCGCAAAGGCATCGCGTGGCCAACCGGCCGTAGTTGGACGTTGTCCGATGACGCTGCGGCGAAAGCCGAACGGTACTTGGCGCAGCGACAACGCTAGCGCTCACGCGACTGTGGCGCTGCCGTGCTTGCGTTACAGCCGTGCTCGCGGTGCTCCCGGTGCTGGATACGGCTGCCATGTTACTGCCAGGTTACTGCGGCGGGCGGTGCGGCGACATTGACGTAACGCGCCGCCACGAAAGTTCCACAGCACCGACAGGCGGCGCAGCGCAACTGGTTGCCCCGCAGCGCGCCCGCGGCAGCGCTGCCGACAGTAGTGCGCTCATTCGAAGCACCAGGCTGCTCGGTTTAAAGCATCTGGAAGGTGATCGTTCATCAAGCGCCATCCGCACAATCGTGGTTTGTTCACGCTCCACTGACGTTGGGCCACGCGTGTGTCGCGGATCGCCGACCGGAACCTATGCTGAAGCGGCAGACCTACTAGTGCCCCTGACCGTGCCCGTGACCCTGACCCTGACCGTGCGGTGACCCTGACCCTGCCCGTGCCCGTGCCCGTGTCCGTGCCCGTGCCCGTGTCCGTGCCCCGTGCTCGTGCCCATCCCCCTGCCTACTTCCGCTTCGGCAAACCGGCCGTGCGATCGTGCGGAATGCGATAACGATGCAAGATGCGCGGCGTCGCGCGCCGCACCGCGGCAGCGTCAAGCGCAATGATGCCGCCACTCGACGTGCCAATTTCGACCGCGCCTTTGGCTTTGCTCAAGCGTGCAACAAAGTCGGCCATGTCGCGCGGCATCACGCCGTTCACGCTGGTAACCGCTTCGTTATAGAGGTGGCCGTAACCAAGATTTACATCGTCGGCGAGAATCTGGGTCAGGATCACCACTTCGCTGCGGGCCTTGCTGCGTTGCCCTGCGTAGTACAAGTGCAAAAATTCTTTGGGCGCTTTGTTCCACCACTTGTCCCACGTGGTGAGAAAGTCGCGAGTCAACAACTGAAACACTAGTCCGCCATAGACGAAAAACGGCGGTGGCTGATCGTAACGCGAGCGCACCACAAGTGGCTCCCACGCGCCAAGCTTTACTGTGCGTTTGGTCGCTTTGCCTTTGCGAATCAGGCTCAGCTCGACGCGGTCGCCGATGTAACGATCGCCGAGCACGACATCGAACCGCGTGCGGTGCGCGCCCAAGTACTGCACCGTGCCATTGTTGGCAATCGGCAAGCCATCGATCGCCGTGATGACATCACGCGGCTTCAATACCCCGTCGGCGGCGCTGCCATACTCGACTGAGAGCACCATCACCCCAGCAATACCGTCGTGCAGCTTGAGCTGCTTGCGCAAAAAAGGATTTTCGAGATTTTGCGTGTTGATGCCAATCGCTGGCACTTCCGGCTTTTTGTCAGCGGCAACACCGGCCAAGAACGCTTTGATAATCGGTGGTGGCACCATTTCGCCGATGTTGTCGACGCCGTTGAGCTTCTGAAATGCAATGCCAACCACTTTGCCGTTGCCGAAAACCGGCCCGCCGGAGTTGCCAGCATTGATCGCTGCGTCGACCGTAACCGCCAGCAAATTGCGCTGCGAGTGGCTATAGCGCTGCACTTCGATGCGCGATACCACGCCTTCGGTGATGCTGATTTCTTCGCCACCGACGGGATAGCCAACCACCGCGACTTCATCGCGCAGCGATGGCATCGGGCCGAGCTCGGCTGGCGTTACGTCGTGAAGGAAATTCCGCGGCTCGACAACTTCAAGGAGCGCGAGATCACAATCGTGGCTGACCGCTTTGACGCGCGCGATGGCTTTGTCAGGATGCGACGGTTTTTGAATCTGAATAAACGTTGCATTGGCAATCACATGCGCGCCGGTCAGTACTTGGTTCTTGCCAATCACCACGGCGGAGCCCGTCGAGCTGCGCGGGTTTTTGGCTTGCCATGGGCAATCAAAATCGGGGTCTTGCGTGGTGGCAAAAACACGGATTACTTCAGGGTAGGCCATCGTCGGCGCACCCTACATCACCGCTACCCGCGCGCATCCGCCGAAAACCGCAATTCGACATCATTGTGTAGTGTTTCTTGCGACCGATTTTGGGTAGGTTTGCGCCGTGTTGCCTGTCACTGCGATAACGCCCGAAGCCCTCGTCCAAGCAGCGCCCATTGTGCGCCTCGACGAAGCGCGCAAGCTGGTCGCCATGGCCCACCGCGATGAACCGTTACAAGGCACGTCGGCCATTCGCCGGGTTGCCGCCGACGCGGCACGTGCCGTTACCATGGTGCCAGCGCTGCAGATGATTGAGCGTCATGCCAGTGCCGTTGATCCATTCGTCAAATATCTATTCGAAACCAACGACGCGTATCGCGTCGAAACCGTGCGTATTCCACTCGAACGCACGGGCCGATTTTCGGTGTGCGTGAGTTCGCAGGTCGGCTGCGCGATGGCGTGTAGCTTTTGTGCAACTGGCCGCTTGGGGCTCGCGCGGAATTTGGCAGCGTGGGAAATCGTCGAGCAAGTGCGCACGGTGCGGCGCGAGCTCACCAGTGAAACGCTTGGCCGCGTTCATGGTGTGGTGTTCCAAGGCATGGGCGAACCAATGGCGAATCTCGATGCGGTGCTCGATGCGATCGCGGTATTTTCCGAACCCTCGGCATTGGGCATCGATTCGCGCAACATCACGGTTTGCACGTCGGGGTTGCCCAATGGCATTCGCCGGTTGGCGCAACAAGCGCCGAAAGTTCGCTTGGGCTGGTCGGTTGGCAGTGGCCGCAGCGACGTGCGCCGCAGCATCATGCCCGTGGCCAACGCGCATAGCGACGACGATGTGTTCGACGCTATGGTCGAGCACGCACGCACCACCGGGCTGTCGCCGATGTGGGCCGTGACTTTGTTAGCTGGCATCAATGATTTCGACGACGATGCGGCCGCACTCGCGCAAAAGGTTGCCGCGTTTACGGCTGCGACCAACATCGTGCCGCGGTTGTCGATCATTCCGTATAATTCAATCGGCGATAACGATCCTTATCGTCGCACCGATGCCACTCGCGAAGCTGGCTTCCGCGCAGTGCTGTCGACCCACAATTTGGCTAGCCACAAACGCTATTCCGGTGGCGGTGACGTTGCAGCAGCGTGCGGGCAGCTCGTCGCCGGCCAGGCATCGGAAACTCGATTAGTACCGCTGCGTAGCAAACGCGCATGAGCGAACTCCCAGACCTGAGCAAGCCGCGCTGGCCTGTGCGTTGGTGGGCTCGCAGCTCGCCATGGCTGGTGCCTGCGCTGGTGTTCGCAGCATTGGTGTTGCTGGTCTATTGGCGTGCGTGGACGCCGGTGCCAGGTGCGCGGCGCGCTTTTGCGTGGGATTCGCAGTGGCAGTACTGGGGCGAGCTGGAGTTCCAAGTTGAATCAATCCGCCAGGGCGAATGGCCGATGTGGAATCCGTTTGATCGGCTTGGCAATCCGTTTCATGCCGATCCACAACCGGGCACATTGTATCCGCTGCAATGGCCATTGATCGCGGCTGGCGTGGCGATGAAAGCCACCCCGTGGTGGCTCATCTCGGTGAAGAATTTGCTGCATTTGTGGCTGCTGCCAACTGGCATGTATGCGGTGTGCCGGCAGCAAAAATATGCGCGCACGGCGGCCTACCTTGCAGGCGTGTCAGTACTCATGGCTCAGCCGGTGATGTGGCTAGCACCGTCGGCGCTCAACTGGAGCTTTGCTTGGATACCGTGGTGGCTGCTCGCCATGCTGCGTTGGGTAGAACGTCCGAGTTTCGGACGTTCGATGTGGGCTGGCGTAACATTCGCGTTGGCAGGGCTTGCCGGCGCGTGGGCCGCCGTATGGTACGGCATGCTGGCGGTATTGCCGATTACCGCGGTTGCATTGTGGTCGGCGTTGACACCGCAACGCCACGCCGAGCGGCGGGCGTATGTTCGGCACTTTGCGTTCACGGCGCTTGGCGCGTTGGGCATGGTGGTCTTGCTGTTGGGCCCGCAGATGCTCGATACGCTCGCATTGGTGCCAGACACCGTGCGTGCAGATCGCGATCTTGCATTCTTCGGCACCTCGGTGTGGGACGGCGTTGATGTGATCGGCTTGTTTTTGCCGCGTGGCACCGGGCAGGTGGCGTACCTCGGATGGATTCCGTTGCTGGTTGCGGGCTTGTGGTTGGTGCGCTCACCGTCACGTGAAAATGTCACGCTGGCGATCCTAATGGTTGCAGCGACCATGTTGGCATTTGGCAGCAAGGGGCCGGTCTTACCGGCTGCAGCGTCGGTGCTTGGCCCGTTTGATCTGTTTCGCCGCGCGCATCGTTATGCCTACGTTGCAGTGGTGCCTTTTGGCTTGCTCGTGGGTGGTGGCCTGTCGACGGCTTTGCATGCGTGCGCCACTCCAGGCCCAGCGCGGGCGTGGTGGTTACGCTGGATTATGCGGGTTTCGGTCGGTGCGATTGCGTTGGGTGCGATCGGTTACGCACTCAAAGCTACCGGCGATGGCCAACCCAACCCGATTCGCGATGCGTTCGGGTATCTCGCGGTTGCCGCACTGCTTGGCGGGGGCACGCTTTACGTGTTGCTGCGCGACCGCAGTGTGGGCCAGCGTCGGCTCGGGCGTGGCGCCAACGCCGTCGTGGTCGGCTTGGTATTTACCGAGTTGTGGTTTAGCAGTACCGAAAGCATTGAAGCCGCGTTTAGCAGCATTCCGCAAACGCCGCTTGATGTCGTCGTCAAGCTGCCGGGCTTGCCAATTCCAAACCGGATCTACGACGCGGGGCTGCTCGGTTTTCATCCGGGGATTCGGCTCGGCCTCCGCGATCTCGGTGGCTACGAAGAACATCCATTGGCGCTGCAGCGCTATGCGCGTGTGCTTGCTGCAGTGCATCAGCGCCCGCAACTGGCGACGTACGCCAACGTTGCGTACACCTTCGAACGCAGTGGCCAGCACTTGCCAACCCTGAGCATCGGCAAAGGCCAGTGGTACTGGCCGGTGGTTGCACCGATGGTGGCATGGCACGATGTTGCCGCGCTTGCGCCCGATGCCGAAAACGCGTGGCAACAAAGCATCAAATCACCGGCTGGCGAGGTTGTGGCCGTTGAAGCCGCTCAGTGGACCGCTGCGGAAACAGCCAAACTCAACGTGGCCGAAACGCCAACAACACCCCGGACCGAAGGCACCATGATCGAATTTCAACCCAACTATCTTTGGGCATCGATATGGGCACCAGCACCAGGCGTGGTGACGATCAACGAGCTGTATTTTGCACGCGGTTGGCGCGCGTGGGACAACGGCCAAGAGGTGCCGATCCGTGCAGTAAATGGCTTTGCACGCGGTGTGTGGGTGGCGGCAGGTGCACACAACATTGAGATGCGTTACCAGCCACCCCGGTTGTGGTTAACCTTGGGATTCTCAGTGCTTGGCTGGGTCGTCGTAGTAATTTGGGGGGTGCATTACGGGTTACGCCGGCGCCGTTCCGTAACGTTTGGCGGCAGGCCTGAAATGCGCTAGGCTTGCCGCCATGAAATCACTTTCCAACGTTTTGATGGTTGCGTTGTTGGCAACGGCCGGTGCATCGAGCAGCGTTGGCTGCAAAAAAGAAAATGCAGCACCTGCTGCCAAAGCCGAAGCGCCGCTAACCTCGATGTCGGTCACTGATCTTGAAGCATCGATTGCGCGTGGTGACTGTATTCCAGTTGACGCTAATTCAGACGCCACCCGTAAGCGCATGGGGCTTGTGCCAGGCGCCGTTAAACTCAGCGACTCGGAAACGTTTGCTGCGTCGGAGCTCCCAGCTGACAAAAGCAAATCGCTGGTGTTCTACTGTGGTGGTGAGCAATGCAATGCGTCGCACGTTGCGGCACGCCGTGCCATGGCGATTGGCTACGCCAATGTGAAGATCATGTCGGCTGGCATTTCGGGCTGGGTCGAAGCTGGCAAAAAAGTCCAAACGCTGTAGCAGCCGCAGATTGACGCAGTGCGCGGCGATGACTTGAAAAAGTCCGCTGCCGTTGCAGTCGCCACCGGCGATTCGCGTGGTAAAAAGCCGAGGTGTCGAGCCGCACCTTTTCCTTGAGCCCTGGCAAACGCGTATTGTACCTGACCAAAGATCCGCAGTTGATCGAACAACAACTGCGCGGCGAGCTAACGCTCAGCATGGATCAACTCGATCCGGCGGCGCTGCTCGACGACATCAACACCGATGCGATGACGCCGGCATGGGTATGTTTTGACTACGATCCTGCCGCCATTGCGCAAAATGCCTACGCCGGCTTGGTCATTAACAACCAGCGGTTGATCCCTGCGCAAGCGCTGGCTGAAGGCAACTTTGAAGTAATTGTCGCTGGCGCTCAAAAAGGCGTTGGCTCGTCGCGCGAAACTGCTGCGCAATGCGAAGTGTTTTCGGGCTCTCGCCTCGCGGTCGCGTCCAGCTTCGCGCCGATTCACGCTCGCAATAACATCAACATTGGTCAGCTCATGTGTGACCACGCAATGTTGCGGCGGCTCGAAGCCGGCGAGGCCATCGCGTTGGACGAATTCACGCGTGGGCACGATGCCGTCACCGCGTTGATCATCGAAGCCGGTGGCTTGTTGCCGTTCTGTGCGGCGTTGGCCGACGGCAAGGTGCAAGTGCCTGCGACTGGCACTGCACCGCGGCCAATGAATCTCACCGAGAAGATCCTTGCTACTAAGCTGCTGCCTGGGCAAGGCAGTTATGTCAAACCTGGCGATGCCGTGCTGGTGAAGGTCGATGCTGGTTACTCCCACGAGTTCACCACCGCCCAAGTGGATTTCTTTTTGGCTGCCGAGTATGGCGCTGATTATAAGCTCAAAGATCCGTCGAAGTTCGCCGTGTTCGAAGATCACTTGATTTATGCCGACGGCGTCGCTGCGATGGCGAAGTTCTCAGCCAAGATCGAGGAGCTGCGGGTACGGCAACGCGCGTTTGCGGCCAAGACCGGTGTGCGCAACTACAACGCTGTCGATGGCATTTCACCTGGGATTTGCCATCAGATCGCACGCGAGCAGTTCTTGGATCCAGGTGATTTTGTGCAAGCGACCGACAGCCACACCTGCATGGGCGGCGCGTCGGGCGCTTTGTCGTGGGGCGTTGGCGCAAGCGAATACGCTGCGTTGATCTATTGGGGCTTCACGCCGATTGCCGTGCCCGAATCGATTCGGTTTGAATTCACCGGCGCGTTACGCCCGGGCGTTACCGCTAAAGACGTCATGTTGCACATTTTGGCCACGTTCGCCAAACGCGAGGACACCCTCAACCGCGTCATGGAATTTGGTGGCGCTGGGCTGTTCTCGTTGTCGCCTGACGAGCGTGCGACTTTGGCCAATATGGCAACCGAGTGTTCAGCGCGAGGCGCTGTGATGGAAGTCGACGATGTCATGCTGCAATGGATCGCAGCGCGGCGGCCCGGCGTTGATGTTGCGGCCTTGAAGCAAAAGGTCGTAACCCCAGATCCGGGCGCCCATCACGATGGTGGCGTGCATGTCATCGATCTCAGTGCGATTGCTGCCATGGTGGCAACTCCCGGCGATCCGGATCGCGGCGTTGCGTCGGATCCAAAAAACGGCGCCAACATCGCGGACCTCCCGAAGACCAAGATCAATATCGCCTACGGTGGCTCGTGCACGGCAGGCAAGCGCGACGACATCGACATGTACGCACGGGTGATCGCCGAGGCTGAAAAAGCCGGCCGGCGTGTGGCTAGCGATGTGCAGTTCTTCATCCAATTCGGCTCCAAAGACGTCGAGTCGTATGCGCGCGCGCAAGGCTACATGGACCTGTTTGCACGCAACGGCGTCGAAATGATCGCGCCAGGCTGTGGTGCATGTATCGGCTGTGGTCCAGGCGTTAGCGAAGCATCGAGCCAGGTTTCCGTATCGGCGATCAATCGCAACTACAAAGGCCGTTCGGGCCCTGGTGCGTTGTACTTAGCGTCGCCTCTCACCGTGGCGGCCTCGGCAATCGCAGGCGAAATCGTCGAGTATCACGACGGCATGTTCAAAAAGTAGCGAGCGCCGAACCGCGTTGGTTAATACACGGTGCCGACGATGGTACCGTCGACGATGCGCAAGCTCGACAACGGGCCGGTGAGCACGTTGGCGATCGCTGCGGCGTGCTCGCCGATCGGCAGCTTCTTGGCCACGATGTGTTCGGCCAAGGTGCGCCGGATGCGGCCGGATTCTTCGTCGGGCCGTGCGAGTGCATGTGCAAACGGTGCCGCGATCAGCGCTGCATCGTGATGTGATAGCCCATCAATCGCTGCAAACCGTGCGTTTTCATCAAAATCGACCAGGTATGGGGCCAAGCGTGGCACGACTTCAGCCGAGGTCATGGTTTTCCATTCGGCCAACCAGCTGATTAAGTCGATGCGGCGCTCTGGGTGCCGGGTGTAGCCTGGCGGTTCGCTGGCCAACAGCTCGTCGATGAAAGCAACCGCTTTGCTTTTGTCGAGCATGGTTGGTGTGCCGTCATTGGGCGCCGTGACTTTGTCGAGTACCTGCAAGGCAAACGACAACACTTCAGCGGATTTCATAAATCGCATCAATGGGGCAACCGCACCTAGCCCATGGCCGACCAAGGCATCAACGACCCAGTTCTTTTCAAATTCGTCTTCGACACCTTTGGTGCTGGTAATGCTCCAGCGCTTGCACATGCCGAACAACGCGTCGTCGGTACCTTCATCGCGAAGTTTTTCCAGCGCACTGAGGCGGTCAGCCTGTTGCGCTAGCTATTAGTTGCGCGTTCCACCATCTTTTGAACGGGGGTGCTTTTGTCTTTTGAAAACAAACCAAAAACCATATCGCCCCGGACCCTACCACCCCGCACTGCGATCGTCATCCTCGTGTCGTCAACTTGCTGCAAACACACGTTTGGGTGAGGTTTAGCCAGCAGAAATTGATCCTTTATCGGCAAATCCTCGTACAATATTCACGATGAGAATCTTGCAGTTAGCCTCGGTAGCAGTGCTGGTGTCAGCGGGAGGTGGCGGAGCCCAAGCGCCGACGGCGGTCGGCCCGCAGCCTGCACCAACCGCATCGAAACCTTCCGTTCCTGTCGTGGCGCAACCCCTTGGACCTGCTGGAGAAAAAGCAGCGGGGCTACGCGAAGCCGCTGGGTTGCTCGACAAGTCCGCTGCGGCGTTGGCCGCTGGCAACAAGAACCTCGCCGAGCAGCTGTTTTCAACGGCGGAACTGATTACAGGGCCCGAAGCCGTTGCATCCTTAACTCCGTTGTTTCGGGAGGGCGCACCGCCGCGGATCACTGCACCAACCATCAAAGTAGTCGCGGAGGCTCCTCAGCCCAAAGTTGTTGGGGGCTCCGAAGCCGACGATGCGGCTGACAAAGTACCGGTGCCACCAGTCGAAACCGCCAGTTTGACCGGTGTAATCAAGGTCGACAACCAAGCGGCTGCTGGCACGTTTGGATTGGTAACCTTGGAGCCGATCGGGCGTAAAGGGGCTAGCCGTGCCCCAAAAAAACGCATTGTTGAGCAGCGCGGACGCGAGTTTTTGCCGCACGTTTTGGCCGTCCCGGTGGGCTCGACCGTGCAGTTCCCGAATTTCGACACGGTGTTTCACAACGTGTTTTCCACATCGCCGACCGCGTCGTTCGACTTGGGCTTGTATCGCGGCAGCGAAGCTCGCGAATACACCTTCGCCAAAGAGGGTATCTTGCGTTTAGGCTGTAACTTGCATGCCAACATGTCGGCATACATTGCCGTTGTTGCGGCGCCTCACTTTGTCGTCACCGACGAAACCGGCAAGTTTACGTTCAAACATTTGCAGCCCGGTAAATATCGGCTCAAAGCGTGGAACGAACGCAGCAAAACTCCCGCAACCATGGAAGTTACCGTGAAAAATGGCGCTAACGACCTGTCGATCGGGGTCTCTGGCGACGCGCCAGTAGGGCCGCAGCCCGACAAGTTTGGAGTCAAGCGTGGGTAAAGGACTTATCGTCGCTGGTGCGCTTGCGTTGATCGTTGGCGGGGGTGCGTTGGGCTACGGCTTGACCCGGCCGAAGCCGCCGGTGGTCGTTGATGCAGCGCCGTTTATTGAAAAACTTGAATCGATGCTCGCCGAGCATCGCAATTCGCTTAGGCAGCGTGCGGATGGCGTTGCCAAAGAGGACTACATCAAAAACGGCCTAAGCACTGACTTGCAAACCGCCGTCGACATGTACAACAGCCCAAAGGGTGGTGAGCTCAAACTCATGGTGCAGCCGGGCGAAGTGATGGAGTGCGGGCAGGTCGTGGCTGGCGTCGCCAAACAACTGCTTTTGGTTCCGCCCAACGGCAAAGCCTGGCTTACCAAAGATGGCAAACCGGGCGACCAAGTAGCGGTCAGCGACGATGGCTTGGTGCTCAATCGCGTTTCGATGGTGCAATTGTATTCAACTCAGTTTGCACCGGCCGGCTACGTCGCGATCACGCAGCGGCTGGGCGCTAGTGATTTTACGCAGCTCAACAAAGAACTCGCAGCTGCCAATACCGGGCTGGCCATTGTCGTCGGCGACAACCGTTTCGTGTTGGGCAAGCCATGGGTTGCGGGCATCAAAACGAAGCAACAAGCAGCGAAGTTTGATCCGGCGCTGATGGTGGAAACCGCGGTGCCTATGGGTGCTGGGAATTTCTTGCCATTCTTGATCGCTGGCGGTGGCGGCGCAGGCTTAGGCTTGTTGCTTCTTGTATTGGGCATGATGGGCAAGCGCAGCAGTGCTGGCGTTGCTACCTCAGGTGTCGCGGCGGGCGCCAACGTTGCAAACAATGCAACGCCGGTTGGCTTTGCAGCCACGGAGGCAACTGGCCTGGCGTTGGGGACTCCAGCCGGCACCAGCGTTGGCGGAAGCAGTGCTGGGTTGACGCCGACACCCGCGGCACTTGGCCCTGGCGCGGTGTTAGGCCGATGGGAAATTGTGCAACGCTTGGGTTCCGGCGGGATGGCCGACGTATTTAAGGCCCGATCGCTTGGCGAAGCCGGCTTTGCCAAAATGGTGGCGCTCAAAGTAATGCATGGCCATTTGGCCCGCAGCCCACGGGCTGTAGATCACTTCCTAGATGAAGCGCGTTTGGCTGCGCAGATTCATCATCCGAACGTTGTGCAGATTTTAGACCTCGGCAAAATTGGCAACGAGTACGCCATTGCGATGGAATTTGTCGACGGCGTCGATCTCGATCGCCTGTTGCAAGGCGCGCGCGCCAGTGGCCGTCCAGTGCCGCTCAACGTTGCCGTCGGCGTGTTGCGCCGCATCTGCGACGGTGTTGCCGCTGCCCACAACGCCGTGAGTGCCGACGGTACCCCGTTGCAAATTGTGCATCGGGATATCAAAGCCGCCAACGTGCTGGTGTCGCGCCAAGGCAGCGTCAAAGTGGTGGACTTCGGGATTGCGAAGGCGGCCGTACAATCACACTTCACAGTTGCTGGCGAAACCAAAGGCACACCGTCGATGATGGCGCCAGAGCAGCGGGTCGGCGATGTTGTCGATAAACGCGCCGACGTGTATTCACTGGCTGCGGTTGGTTATGAATTGCTCACGGGCGCAGCCGTGAATCTTGATATGGCAACAATCGCGCATCTCGGTATCGCGGGCTGGCCGCACCTACCCAAGCCAAGCGAATTGCGGCCGGGCTTGCCGGTGGAATTCGATAACATCTTGCTTAACGCCATGGCGTACGAACGCACCGACCGACCGGACTCGTGCGAAATGTTCGAAGCGCAGATCGAACAGGTTGCGCAGCTCTACGCTCTTGCCGCGAGCGACAAAGATATCGGCCGTTGGGTTGCCACTGAAATGCAAATTGGCACCGACGGTGAATCTACGGAAATCAGCCGCTCGCTGCCAGCGTAGCGCTAGTGCGCTGATTGCGGGCTAGGGGAGTGATCGCTATCGCATTGTCTGACCTGACCGCAATGTGGGGCCGAAGTTTGCTACCTTACGGCATGACCAACACACCATTTGTAAACGGCAAAGACTACACAGCTAAGCAAAACTACTTCGTCGGCAACGGGACGGCCGCCGTGACGTTTCGCGGCCTGCAAGCCGATCTAAATCTGTTTGCCAAAGCCTGTGGCTTTGAAGCGGTTGTGATCGACGGCTGCATTGGCGAGAGCACGTTGGCCGCCGCCAACGCGCTGATCAACACTACGGTAGCCAAAGACGTTTCCAAAACGCCTGACTTTTTTCGGATGGAGTCGGTTGAAGAAGTTGCCAAAAACGCAGTTGCGATCCGCACATGGTTCCGTACCGTTGCTGGCCCGACGTTGCAGGTTACGACTGTGCGCACGTATCTCCGTGGCGAAGGCAACGACTGGAACGTCAAAGGCGATATCGCCTACGGCGCTGGCACCGTGCACGATGAGTTCAAATCGCTGCAAGCTGATCTTAACGAATTGGCGCAACCGGTTGGTTTTGCCAAGCTAGAAGTTGATGGCTTTTTGGGCCCCAAGACGGCTGCTGCGGTTAAGAAGATCTACGACGCGACCGTCAAAAAGAATGCGATCTTCGGCATCACAATGTTCCCAGTGCCTGACACCAAAGAGGAAGCCGCTGAATTCTGCATGATGATCCGTGAATGGATGCGGACGGTAGCGGTGCCGAATTTGAAGGCTGAAGCCGCAGTCTAGGCCCGCGGCCTACAACCAGAACGCGCCCATCATGAACTTGTTGCTGGTGGTGTCGAGGGTTTCGAGGGTGGCGCGGGCACGTGGCGTCGGCAACAATGAGCCCAACCCGGAAATGTTACCCGACGTCAGCACAAAGTAACGCCGCCCCACCGGGGCCAGTGTTGGGTCGTTCAGGAACTTGATGAGCTTTTTGGTATCGGGGTCGCCCATCTGCCAGTCGGTTTGCATTTCTGGCAGCCAACCCATGATTTCGTCGCCGCTCCAAAAAACTTCGCCGCGCCAGTAACCTTGCCAGATCACCATGCGGTCGGCGTCAACGACCCGAATTGGAGCATGGTCACCACGCGGCGCGTTGGCGTTGTTGCCGCGTGCAACAAAGGCGGTGATAGCTGCGCGCTGCTCAGCATCGAACGTTAATGTCAACGTATGGCCGTCGATCTTGCTGAGCGTGGCCGCTACCTTGATGTCTGTTTCCATCGTGCGTTCACGGGCCCGATCGGCCGAGTTGATTTGCATATGCAAGGTCATCGGTTGGCCGACTTGCAAATGGTCGGGCACCATGGAGCGCATCGTGATCGAATTGCCGACGCCATCCCACGCATCCGCAGCTTGGCCGGCCCCGAAATAGACGATGCGCTGGCCGTAGATTTGCCGCTGTTCGTAGTAGGTCCGCACGGCTTCACGCATGCCCCAATGCGTACCCGCAAGCGGCATGTAAACATGCATTGCCCATAGGCCGATCGCGAGGCCACTGCTCAACAACGCAACCACCGCAAAGCCGCGGCCGCGGCGATGGCCGAAAAATGCCAACAACGCGATCGCGGCCGAACCGAAGATGCCCAGTGCCAAAAAGCCATCCGACGAATCGATCGACCACGGGGCAGCGCTTGGCCACGGCCGGTCGTAACGGAACACAAACATTTCAATCCACTGCTTTTCCTCATGCATAAAGTCGCGCGTCAACAGCAACACGATGCCGATGCCTAACAACGCAAACGCTGGGTGAAACCGCACCCGGCGGGCCCAAACATCGTCGAGCCAGAACGCGACTAACACGCCCAATGCAGGCACGACGGGCAAGATGTAGTGGTGAAATTTGGTTTGGATGAGCGAGAAGAACGCCATCGTTGCAATCGCCCAGATTGCCACCAACAGCTGGGTCCGCGTGCGTGGTGTGCTTGGCCGCGCGCGCACCATGCTGGTGAGGGCAGCGGGCAGGAGCGCGGCCCACAGATACATGCCGTTGCCAATTTGTGCCAAACAGTAGTTGAACGTACCGGTTTCGTTGTCGACTCCCTTAGCTGCGCGCTGCAACAAGTGAGTGATGAAGTATTCTTGCAGAAATCGCAGGCCTTCTTTGAGGTACATGCCTAAGTGCCATGGGACGACTAATGCGAGCAACAAGAAGATGCCGCGCTTGAGCTCGAACCGCCCGTCGAGCAATTGGCCCCAACGATTGAGGATCAGCACATAGAAAAAGCCAACGACCCCAAAAATGCCGAGCGCGGCCGGGCCTTTGCCAAGGATCGAAATGCCCAAGAAGCTGTAGCACCACAATAGATGGACTTGCCGCATGGTGGTGACGCGCTGCAAGCCCAGGGCAATGCGCCAACGCGAAGGCTTGGTCGGGCCGTCGAGGTCGACGCCAAAGGCGCGATACGGAGCGCTGAGCATGCCAATCGCACAAATACCAATAATCACTGGGATCACGATGCCAGGGACTGGGAACTTCAAGCCCGGTGCGAGGTGAGGCTTGCTAAAAAAGTAATAACAATTGTAGACGGCTTGCCACAGCAAGAAGCTGCCAACTAACAACAGCCACAGATGCAACGCGTTGAACGACCAACGTCGGCGCGGGCCAATGCGGCCCAGGGTTACCACGGGGTGTTCGCCGTCTTCCATCGCTAACGCAAACGTCGCGACGGCGCCCATCATGCAACCGACCAGGGTCATATCGGTGATCGCCTGCCGCGCGATCAATGCGTAAAACGGTGTAGTGCCCACAACCGCGATGCTGATCCACGCAGTGCGTCTGGAAACCAGGCGCGCGAGCATGATCCAAATCATCACTAAGCCCATCACGCCGAACAAAACGAACGGCATGCGCACGGCGCCTAGCAAGTTGATATCGTCGACGAGCTCACCGGAATAGCCGCCGTCGCCGGCGACGCCAAATGTTTTCATCGACGCAGCAATCAACCAAAACGTCAAAACCGGCTTCGATGCAAAACCTTCTTTTTGCCAGGTGGTGTGGACCCAGTCGTTGTCTTGCAGCATGCGCCGCCCGACTTCGCTATAGTGAGTTTCCCACGGATCAACAAGGCTGTAGCGGTTAAGCCCAGGGGCCAAAAACGCGAAAGCAACAATCGCAACGATGGCGATTTCAAAGCCAAATCGCAGGCGCGGAGCAGATGGCGTAGGCACGGTTAGAAGCGGAGTGTCGCCGAGACACTGGCGAAATTGCGGCCGATAGATGGCGTGATCGTGGTGCGCGCAGTTGCCGAGCTTTCACTCGTGCCATCGTGCCGCAAGAATAAATAGGTTGCCGCGATGCCTGCAGCGCCAGCGAGACCAAATGATACCCACGACAAGGTTTGATAACGCTCGCCGGTTGAAATGAGGTCGTTGTACCGCGTTTGCGTGGTGCTATCGAAGGTTGCAGGCTGGCCGGCACCGGTGCGCGTGGCAAGCAAGTCATCGAGGTCGTCTTGGGTGGCTTTGGCTGACATGGCGAGCACGGCCCCAACCGTTGCGAACGCAATGCCACTGCCGGCCGCGATCCAGGCGCCGGTCTTGCTTGCATGTTTGGCCGCAGGTTTCGCCGGCTCCGTCGAGGCATCGCTGCCCGTGCCCGTTGTGGCATCGTTGCCCGTGCCCGTTGTGGCATCGCTGCCCGTGCCGGTGTTCGTGCCCGTTTCCGCGTTCGTGCCCGTGTTCGTGCCTGTGCCCGTGCCCGTGCCTGTGCC
>JAKQOD010000615.1 GCA_029565465.1 Deltaproteobacteria bacterium | reverse complement strand
AAGGCTTTCGCGCTGGTTTGTTGTTCGGCGAACGCAGTGTTGGCAAAACCTCGCTGCTGCGCGCCGGGTTGGTGCCGCATTTGCGCGACCACGGCGTGGTCGCACTGGTGTGCGAGGACATTCATCAACCAGTGCAAGCCTTTGCCACCACCATCGGGTCGTTTGGTTTAGCCCATGCACCTGGCGAAGATCCGTTGGTATTTCTTACCCGCGCTGTTACCAACGCGGTAGCGGGCCAGCAGTTCTTGTTCATCATCGACGATGTTGATCTGTTGTGTCTTGATGAACGCGCAGTGGCCCAAACCGCGGATCTGTTTGCGCGGCTCATTTCACGTGGTGGTGGCCGCGCACGCTTTTTGATGGCTGCCGCAAGCGATCGCTTGCATCTGCTGGGGCAGCTTGAAAAACGCACCGGGTCGCTTTTTCCGCCCGCTGCGCGCATCGAAATTCCGCGCTTTAGCACAGCCGAAGGCAGCACCATTCTCGAACGTATGCTCGGTTTGGGTGGCGTGTCGACCGACGCTGCGTTAGCGACGGCAGTAGCGAAACATCTTGAACGCAAAGGCGCGGTGGCGCCGGCATTGCTGCAGCTCTACGCGCTTGCGCTACGCGACCTCCGGATCGACAGCAACGCAGCGCTTAGCAAAGCTGGTGGCGCACGCGAGGTTCTGTTGCGCTGGCTCAGCACGTCGTGCAAAGCAAGCAAAGATGAACGTTTAGCACATCGCGTGCTTGCCGAATTGGTGGTGCGGGCCAGCCAAAACGAAGCACAACACGATGCCGTGCTCGTCGACGAATTGGCGGGTCGGTTTGCAACGGAGCCCGCCGTCGTGTTGGCATTGGTTGAGGCTTTTGCCCAGCGCGGCATCCTGCGTTGCGATGGTGATGGCGCACAACGCCAATGTCGGCTGGCTCACCCAGCCTTGTTGGCACCGATTCGCACGCTGACCGCTTCGACGCAAGAATCGTTACGTCGCAGTCACGAGTTATTAACCCGCCGGCTCGATGCCAAACAACGGTTAACGTTTGCGGAATTGCGCCGCTTGCGTGCCGATGGAGTTGCTGCAACCACCGACGCTGAAAAGCGTTTGGTTGCCCGCTCGGTGCAGCACTTTCGGCGCTTGCTCATGGTTGCGATTGCGATTCCGGTTGCGATCTTGGCGATCATGTACGTCGGCATGATGCGCCGGGTGTATTTCGATACTACCGCTGGGCCGGGTGGGCAGCGGGTGGTGGTGCGCGCCGGGCGCCCAACCTTGTCGGCGTTTCATTGGATGCCGGCGCGGCCGGGCTTTGGCT
This sequence comes from Deltaproteobacteria bacterium, assembly GCA_029565465.1. Lineage (GTDB taxonomy): Bacteria > Myxococcota_A > Polyangia > Haliangiales > Haliangiaceae > JABFXX01. The sequence goes on along the minus strand of JAKQOD010000615.1, from coordinate 3,153 downwards.
CGATCGTCAGCGATACTGGGCTAACCCGGTCGATGGTGGCACCCGAGCAGTGGAAGCGTATTGCCAGTGGCAGCCTCGGTGCCAGCCGTGGTGAATGGGAAGACGTGTATCCGACATTGTTGGCGCCGACGCTGCGCGGCTTGTGGGACTACGCTGCCAACGGGTCTGATGCAGCCTTGGACCGGTTGCGCAAAGACGCCAAAGATCCCGAAGATCTTGCCGAACTCTTGGTTGCGATTCGCCCAATCGCGCATGGCAGCCCAGGCGAAGTTGCATTGGTTGAAACCGCGCTTGCGACGCCATCGCCAAGTGTGCAACGCGCTGGCGTGGCCGTGGCTGGTGCAGCCGCCGTGCGCAATACCGATGTGTATCGCGATACCTTGAGCAAAGCGCTAACCTCGAACGACGGTGAGTTGCGGCGCATTGCGTTTTCGGCGGTTCGCGAGCTCGGCGGTGAACGCGCGCATGCCTTGTTTTCGGGGGCGTTGGCCAAAAATCCCGACGCTACGGCGCGGCGCGAATTGTTGATCGAGCTGTCGAGTGCAGGCAGCAGCGAAGAAACGCCGCAGCCAAGCTCGATTGCGGCGGTGCTCGGTGATCCCGATGCTTCGGTGGCCTTGCGAGATCGGGCGCGTACGCAATTGCGCGCCGCACTCAATCAAGATGCCAAGCTGGCGATTCCCGCGCTGGTCACATTGGTTGGCCAAGAGCGAGCGCCGCTCGAAGCCCGCATCTTTGCCATTGCCGAGCTCGGCGATATCGAGCCGTTGCCGTCGTCGAAGGAATTGGTCGACGCAGTGCATGCTGCGGTCGGTTCACGATCGGAAGCCGTCAAAGCCGCAGCGCTCCCATTGTACGCCCGCATCGATCCTGATCGTGCAGGTGCCGAGTTGATTCCGTTGCTGGACCAAAAAGACGCGAGCGCGTTGCGGGTGGCTAGTGCGTTGGCGTGGGGTGAGTTGGTATCGACCAAGCGCGAAGCCGCCGAAGCAGCGTTGGAAAAGCTACTCAAAGACAACAATGCAGGTGTGCGTGCGGCGGCTGCAACGGCATACGGCAAGCTCGGACGGCCGGCGCAAGATAAGTTGATCAAGATGGTCAAAAACGAGCGCTACGATGTTTCGATTGGCGCTGCACAAGGCTTGGCTGCTACCGCCGAAGTTGGCGCTTCCGTCAGCGTTGCAGTCGACGGCATCGCACAATTATGGCGGCAGCAAGGCCGGCCGCGGCGTGATGCTGCAAAGATCTATGCGCAGCTCGCCAAGAAAAAACCGCTAGCCGTAACCACCTATTTGGTTGCTGCGGCCCGCATGCCAGACGACATCGGGCTCCATCCCATTGGCGTCGAAGGGTTGTGCAATGCTGCCAACGCTGGCTCGGCCGAAGCCCGCCGCAATTTAGCGCGCTCAACCGATGATACGTCGTCGGAAGTGCGGCGCTTGGTGATTGGCTGTGTCGCCGAAGGGCCCGAGCCTGCGAAAAACGGCGCCGCCATTGCCACTCGCTTGATTCGCGATCCTGATAGCGAAATTCGCGCCGAAGCTGCGCGCATCATTGCGATGAGCGCGACCAAAGGCAGCAAGATTTCCGGTGGCATCGGCGATGCTTTGGTTGAGTTGATCGAAGATTCAGATCGCGATGTGCGCTTGATTGCGTTGCGTGCGATTTCGGGCCTTGGTGCCGAAGCGCCCAAGCCAGCCGCGGCTGCGATGATTCGTTTGTTCGAGCGCGCCGACGAAGGAGAAAAGATGGCGCTCATTCGCACTGCACGGCAAATTGGTGCGGCTGAATTAGTTGCGATTGCCGTCGCCGATTCGTCGCCAGTGGTGCGCGTCGAAGCGGTGGAAGCTTCGCTGGCCTCGGGCGTACGAGTGCCGGAAACGTTGTCAGCTGCGATGGCCGATCAAGACGCCGGCGTGCGGCGTGCGGCCCTGCAGCGATTGGCCGAACAAAAGAGCAATGTTGAAGCGGCAACGATTGAACGCGCGTTGGCGTTGGCTGTGCGTGATACCGATCCTGAACTTTCGCAGTTAGCGCTAACCACGCTGGCGCGGGTTGCAGCCAAAGACGCGGTGGTCGCGCGATTAACTCGGGCCTTGGCGTCGCGCACCGAGCGTGCACGTGCGTCGGCCGCGGCCGCTGCTGCCGGCTTAGTCGAACGCGATGCGGCTGAAACCGCGCGGCTGTTAGAACCGTTGCTCGAAGATCCATCGCACGACGTGCGTGGCGCGATGCTGCCAGGCTTGGCGGCAGCGTACGCCAAGACCAATTCGGCCGACCAGCTGGCCGCCATGATGCGTGGGTCGGAAGCTCATGCCATGCGGCGGTTGGTGATTGGCGCTGCGTTTTTGGTGATGGCGAAAACCGACGCAGGCCGTGACGCCGCGTTGGCCGCGCTAAGCAAGATCGCTGGCAATAGTGAACCGATGGTGCGCATCACCGCGCGGTTGTTGTCTGGCTTGATCAGCAGCAACGCCGATGGCTTAGCGTTTTTACAGCAGCTGGTGCCGTAACCGCTGCTGTAGTAGGCTGCCGCGCATGACGCGCGTAAATGAAAATTTTGCCAAGTTAGCCGCTGGCTACTTGTTTCCTGAAATCGGCCGCCGAGTCAAAGCGTTTGCTGCTGCGAACCCTGATGCCAAGATCATTCGTTTGGGTATCGGCGATGTTACCGAACCGTTGGCACCAGCGGTGACTGCTGCGATGCAACAAGCAGTGGCCGAGCTTGGCACCCGCGAAGGCTTTCGTGGTTATGGCCCGGAACAAGGCTACGACTTTTTGCTCGAAGCGATTCGCGATCATGACTATGCGTCGCGTGGTTGCGACGTCGGCCTTGATGAAATCTTTGTTTCCGACGGCAGCAAATGCGATAGCGGCAACTTGCAAGAGTTGTTTGCGCCAAACGCTCGCATCGCCGTCACCGATCCCGTGTATCCCGTTTACGTCGACTCCAACGTGATGGCGGGTCGCACGGGCGATAACCTGGAAGGCCGTTACCAAGGCATCACCTACCTGGAATGCACGCCGGCCAACGGCTACGTGCCGGCCATCCCCGCGACGGCGAGCGATCTGATCTATCTCTGTTTCCCGAACAATCCCACCGGTGCGGTGGCGACCCGCGAGCAGCTGACGGCCTGGGTGGCCTACGCGAAG
>JAKQOD010000613.1 GCA_029565465.1 Deltaproteobacteria bacterium | reverse complement strand
TAGGCTTTGGGGAGGTCGCTTGAAAATCGCTCAGCCAGTTTCTCAAAATATCGTCGCGTTTCTTCCAACACCGTCGGATCTTGATCCGGATACATGCGGATGCCATGGGCACCATGTGGATCGGTGGTCACAGGCCCAACCGGCAAGCCGCCCACGATTCCGGTTTGCTCATGGTAAAGCAGTGCCAATACCTCGGCATGGTTCTCAGGAACCAAGAATGTGCGCCGCCCCATCTCTGGTACGCCGTCTTTGAAGCCATTCACCAACTTGGCCATGTGCCATGGCTACTGTAACTCGCTACGCGCTGCGAAAAAAGGCCTAAGTCACAAGCGATCGGCAGGTATCGAAATCTCTGGAATTCGCACCGTAAATTCGAGGGTTTATGATGCTATCGCTTGACTGTTGCAGGTTTTCAAGCGCAGCGTTGCAACGTGCGTGTCGAGTTTTGGTTCGATTTCTCCTGCCCTTACGCCTACCTGGCCTCCACCAAAATCGCCGCACTTTGTGAGCGCCACAAGACAGCGCTTACGTATCACCCCATGTTGCTTGGCGGTGTGTTTCGCTCGATTGGGGCTGGCGACGGCCCCATGCGTACGCTGTCGCCGCAAAAAGCCAAACACCTGCATGCCGACCTGTATCGCTGGGCAAGCGCGCTCAATGTGCCGTTTGTGATGCCAGCGAGCCATCCGATGCGCACCGTGCTCGCGCTGCGCACGCTGTTGAGCTTGCCCAAAGCAACCTGGCCGCGCGCCATTGATGCGATCTACGCTGCGTATTGGCAAGCCAGTATCGACATCACGGTGGCCGACAATCTCCGCCACGTGTTGGCCACCGCCGGGTTGGCCGAAGCCGATGTCACCCACGCGCTTGCCGCAGCAGAGTTGCCAGCGGCCAAAGCCGAGCTGCATCAGCGCACATCCCAAGCGGTGGCGCATGGCATTTTTGGCGCCCCTGCGATGTTGGTTTTCCCTGACGACGAATCACTGGCGCCGCTGTTGTTCTGGGGCCAAGATCGCTTAGCGTGGGTAGAAGCCGCGTTGCAAGGCTGGCGCCCGGACGAAGTTGCCGCAACACACGTAACAACGCCCCCAGCTGCCCAACCAAGTGAAGGCGACCGCGTCGCCGTCGACGTTTACGTCGATATTGCCAGCCCCTATGCGTATTTTGGGTTGCATCAAATTGCGGCATTGGGCAAACGCACGGGCGCAACCCTGGTCGTGCGGCCGATCTTGTTGGGTGCCTTGTTTCGCGACATTGGCCAAGTCGATGTGCCGTTGTTCGGGTTTCCGCTACCAAAGCAGCGCTATGTCAGCCAAGAAATTTCGCGGTGGGCGCACTGGCTCGGCATACCGTTTTCGTTTCCAACCAAATTTCCGCAACGCACCGTTACCGCCCAACGGTTGATCTTGCTTGCACTGGCGAGCGATGCCGAACGTGGGCTCAACCTGGCATTGCGCTTGGGCCATTTGTTTTGGGCCCAAAACGGCGACCTCAACGATGCAGCACAACTGCACATGTGCCTCACCGAGTGCGGCTTGCCACCGTCGCTGCTCGACCAATGCAGCACCGACGCAGCAAAGCAAGGGTTGATCGATGCAACGGCGGCTGCGCGCAACGCTGGCGTATTCGGCGTACCAACGTGGGTGGTGCCGCGCGACCAAGCTGCGCCGTTGTTATTTTGGGGCCAAGACCGGGTCGACTTTGTCGAGCGCGCGCTTGCAGGTTGGGCGCCTCCTATTCCTGGGCAGCCATGAGCCATCAGGTGCTGGCGTGGGTACTTACGGTAAGCTGCGCCCTGCTTTGTGGCGCGCTTGTCGCTTGTGAAATTCGAGGCTGGGCGCGCGGCCGGCAGCTTAGCAAGTTGAGTGCATCGCTTTGTTTCGTGCTGTTACCGCTTGCAGGCAATGCTTTCGCCGATCGACTCGATGACCATGGGTATGCAACGTTGATGATGGCCGGGCTGATCTTGGGGGCCATCGGCGATGCAGCCTTGTTGGCCCACGGATCTACTGGTTTTCTTATTGGCCTTGGTTCGTTTTTATTAGGCCACATCGCCTATGCGGTCGGCTTCTCCCGCTGTCTGCATAGCGCGAGCGTCAGCTCATCAACCATGATGATGTGGGCGATCCCAGTCGGCGCGGGTGCAATCGCGTTGCGGTGGCTATGGCGCCACCTCGGCAACATGCGCATCCCGGTAATCGCCTATGTATCGGTGATAACCGCGATGATGCTTGCAGCCATCGCGGTATTTCACGATGGCGCACGCACAGCCACGTTCCGATACCTGGTTGGAATCGGAGCGACGTTGTTTTTCATTTCAGACCTAGCGGTTGCACGCGACAAGTTCGTTGCGCCGGGTTGGCGCAACAAAGCATGGGGCTTGCCTGCCTATTACGCAGGCCAGCTGCTGCTAGCTTGGTCAATGATCTAGAACGAACCAGGCAAGAGCCGCGGTTAACCCGCGGATTTCTTACCTACTTCTTCTTGGTTTTGCCGCGCAGTTTCCGACGGGCGCGATTGCGGCCTAAGCCACGCTTATGCGCAGCCTTTTTGCGCGCTTTCATACGCCGGTCCTTCAGACGGCGCTTTTGCTTAAACTTAGGGCGATTCGAAAGTTTCTTTTTGGAACGACGACCAGTGGCCACGGGATAGTCCTTGGTAAGAGTAGCCGCGGGATACTATGTAACTACACGGCAGGGTCAAGCCCCATCGGTCATTATTAGGGACCTTTCCCGGTCCCTGTTCCTCTGCCGCGCGTTACCGCGTGGTGTCAGATCCTGTGCCGAGCTGTGCAAGGTTGAGGGACCTAGCGCGGCCGCAAAATGCCCCTGGCTGCGGCGGCGGGCCAAATCCACCCTGTTGCCCGCACGTAGTATGTAACCGGCCGGCACTTTGGCGTATACGTGGAACGGTCGATGCCGGCCGATGTAAAGGAACTTATGCAGCGCTATTGCGCCGGCGATGCCAACGCATTTCGCGAGCTCTACAGCCAAGCCGCACCGCCGCTCCGCGGCTACCTTTTACGGCTGTGCGGGCAAGCCGCGACCGCGGATGACTTACTGCAGATGACGTTTCTCAAAGTCCACCGGGCCCGTGGCGCATTCGTCGCTGGTGCCGACCCAATGCCATGGATGTTTTCCATCGCACACCGAACATTCCTCGACGAAGCGCGCCGACGCAAACGCGCTAAAGTACAGGTTGCCGCAACGGACGAGCTGCCAGAGATCCCTGTTCATCAAGGTGGCCAAACCGATGCACAGTTACCAGACCTAGCACCACCGCCAGAACAAACCGCTGCGGCGATGGCCGCCCTGCAACAGCTGCCTGCCGCCCAGCGAGAAGCCGTCGTATTAACCAAACTAAGCGGTAAGTCGGTTGCCGAAGCTGCTGAAATTGCCGGTACGACCGTTGGCGCCATGAAAGTGCGCGCGCATCGCGGTTACGAACTATTGCGCAAGCTCCTGGGAGCGACCAAATGAGCGACATGCCGCCCTTGAGCGCCGCGCTGGAAGCCGAACTTGGGCAACTGCAGCCGCGGTCGCCACGCCGGCCAGTGTTGCAATGGGCTGCAGCACTCGCGCTGTGCACCGCGTATGCAATTGGCCTGATCGTGGTGTTGGGCTTGCGGCGTGATTGGGTCGAGTTGCCGCGGGCATGGCAGCTGGGTAGCGCAGCGTTATGGTTCATCGGCGCAGCTATCCCGCTGTGGTTCATCCTCGTGCCCGGACCTGGCCGGGTAGTCGGCCGTTGGCAGCTCGGCGTCGTCGTAGCCATTGCCGCAGCCTTGGCACTTTTGGTGCTCAATCTTGTGTGGCAACCGAGCGGCCCAAGTTCGTTTTCGTTACAAGGGAACCAGTTGCGTGGCCACGGCTGCCTTGAGGTGAGCGTAGGAATCGCGGTTTTGCCGACGCTGCTGTTAAGCTACGTACTGCGTGGCGTAT
>JAKQOD010000612.1 GCA_029565465.1 Deltaproteobacteria bacterium | reverse complement strand
CTGCCCTCGACACGGGGACCTGCCCTCGACACGGGGACCTGCCCTCGACAGGGCGACCTGCCCTCGACACGGAACCTAGCCCGCTTCGATAGATCAACCCCACCTATAGCAAAGGAGCGCGCCGACAATGGAATCAGATGAATCGGCGGGCGGAGCAGCGCAACTGGTTGTCCCGCAGTGCGCCCTGCGGCTGCGCAGCCGACAGCAGTGCGCTCATGCAAAGCGCCACCTTACGCCCTCGTTGGCTCTGGGCGGAGTCCGTTCATCAACAGGCGATTGCTGAGGAGGCATCCGCCGTGGTCGTGCCCATGCGTTGTGGCCGTTCCAGCGCGGGTCGCGCCCCCAGCAAGGCCATGCCCGCCCACGCGCCATGGCGCGTGACATCCGCAACCACCGCGCCATCGCGACACGCGTTTTGTCGTAGCTCCACGAGATTGCTTCGGAACTTGTGATGAATCGTCAGCCGGACCCGGGCTGGGTCAGGGTCAGAGGCACGGACACGGACACGGACACTGTGAGGGACCGTTACGGTCACGGTCAGGGGCACGGTCAGGGTTACTCGGCCACGGACGCGGACGCGGGCATCTTTCGTGTGGAACAAAATGTCGTTGCTGGGCCAACGCGAGTGGTAGGTTTGGCGCATGGAAAAGCGTTTTGGTTTCGGTGGCGTCCGTTTGGTGTCATGCGCGGTGGCGGCGTTCGGGCTGCTTGCGCCTGGTATCGCGGTGGCAACTGAGCCGAGATGCGAATTCCCAACCTGTTTTCCCATGGGCAATGCTGACGTCGCGCGCGTTTTCGCTTCGGGTGATCAGCGCCTGGAAGTAGTCACCGTTGGCAAAGTGTCCAACGTGACGATGGTGCTGTTTCGGATGGTCACCGCTAGCGACAAAGCGCCGCGTTGGATCGAAGCCTTTGTGGTCACCAGCAATGACAAGAAAGGTTCGACGTTTCAGCCGTTGGTTGCCAACAAGCGGCCGCCGATGCGTTTTCAATTTGTTGGTGACCTCGACAAAGCTGCCAGCGTCGTGGTGCATGGTGGTGATAAGCACATCGAAGAAGTGTTCGCCCTCGACGGCAAAGCCACCAAGAAGCTGCGCGGCGCCGCGGTGGTCAAAGCGATGCGGCAACAAAGCGCCTCCGACATGTTTGAACAAGAAATCGAGCGCGCAGCGGAGACCTTGAGCAATGACACTGCCAAATTGCCACCGTCTTGCGGCGCAAAGCTTGCCACGGCTGTGAGCGGCGCCAAAATTCCACCCGCGCAGCATATGAGCATCGACGTCAACAATCTCGACCATCACTGCAGCGACATCGTCGGTGCTATTGAAGCTTATTGCCAACGCGACCCGGCCAACGGCCCAGCCAAGTTCTCCGCTGCCATCACCACCTTGCGTTGCGAATTCGTCTCCGGCGGCAAATCTTCTGCCTCCATCGACACCAAGACTCGCACCCTTACCTTCAACGTCAGCCTCACTGCGCCCCGCGACGGCCGCGGCTCCTTCGATCCGTTGACGTTTCTGCAGAAGAATGTGAAGTAGCCGAATGCCTAGCTTGGAACCAACTATCGAACACTGCACATAACCGCTACGCGGCTTTGGGACGTTTCGGTTTTGTCTTTGTGGTGATGACCGCAGCGATGGATCGTAGAATCGTTGCAGCTTTTTCGGGTCCGCCCAAAATATCGACGACTGACTTTTCAATTGTCAGCGTGCCAAGTGAACGTTGGGCGCGTCGCAGGTATTTGCCGCGTTGGGCTTTGGTCCAATCGTAGTTACGCATATCAAATTCATTTTTCGCCATGATAGTAAGCCTTCCTCTGCTGCGGCGACGCTTTGCGTGCGCTAATGATGCGGATTCGTTCGGCGCGCTCAACCGAAACTACAAAGAGCACCTTGGTACCTTTGGTGCTGCCGATGAGTACAAACCGGTCAGGATCGTCTTTGTCGGGAGCGCTTAGTGCGGCAGGGTCTAAGAAGCATTCCGCAGCTTCTTGAAACGTCACTTTGTGCTTCAAATAGTTTGCGCGAGCTTTGCCCTCGTCCCATTCGAAGTCGCCGATGCAAACCGTTGCCATGCAATGCACAGCCTATCGTGATTGTTGGATTGTGGCGATAGTTTTAGTGTCTTCGCTGCACGAACCGCGCAGGTGCGTCTAAAACATCTGCGGGCGGTGCTTGCGGTTGCGTTCGGCGACGGAGATAACGAGATATGGCACGAAAGAGCGCAATTGCGCCGGATGTTGCGTTAGCGGAAATCTTTGCATCAGTGGCGGAGCAGTCGGCGTTGTCGCGGGCGCAAATGGCGAAGTACCGCGGGGTGCTTGGAGCGATACGTGAGCCATTGCAGCAGCGTGGCTTTGACGTCGGAGCGGTGGTTCGGGTGCCCCTTGCAAAGCAAGTATTGGCGTTGCTGGAATCGGCGCCGCAAGGAATTCCGGTACCTGCATTGCTCAAGCAAGTTGCGGGCGGCAGCGCAGTGGAATGTAAGCGCGCACTCACGGCAATGCTGCAACAAGGCGATGTGGTGGAAGCGGAAGCGGCGCACGGGCGCGTAATTGTGCTGGCGCGATGTGTCGGACCGGGGTGGCTTGGCGGCGCAGATTTAGCTGCATATGCCAAAGCGTTGCAGCAGGAACTTCGCCGAATCAAGACGACGGCCAAAAGTAAAGTAGGTGCGACAGCGCCCAAGCCGATGTTGGTGCGGGAGCTTGGAGTAGCCAGCGCTGCGGTTGCGTTGGCTGTCGCGGCGCACGGTAGCGCCGAGCCGGCAAGTAGAGCTGCGCCGGCGCAACCCTCGCAGGTGATCGGCGGCAGCGCGGGCCTCGATCAAGATGCTGCAACCCTGGCGGCTCTCGCGGCACAAGTGCGAGGCAAGCCTGGTCCGCTCCATGTGCCCGCGTTGCTGCGCAGCCTCGGGGTTTCAGTCGAAGTCGCGCAGCGCGCGTTGCTTGCCGGCGCACGTGCTGGCTTATTCGATCTTGAACCTGAATCTGGGATGGCACGGCTCAGCAGCGACGACGCAGCGTGGTGTCCGCCCGGACCAGGCCAAACTCGGTTATCATGGCTTATGCCGAAGGCTGCGCGATGAGCGAACTGCAAGCCCAAGCATATGCGAACGATTTTTTTGATGTGCGTTCGCTTAATGAGCACATCAGCGCCAAGCTGGAAGCACGCGTCGACGATGTGCAGCGAGCTGCAATGCATGGCGATGATACGCCGAGCCGAGCCATCGTAGTGCTTGGCGCTGCCGGTGGTGGCAAAACACACTTGTTTGCGCGCTTGCGTCGGCACTGTGGGCCACACGCAACGCTCGTTTTGTTGCGGCCATATTTTGGCGCCGCCTTGACGCCGCGCAATGTGTTGGCGGCGTGTGTGGATCATATTTGCGCTGGGCCTGCCGGGGATACTGACATCGCCGCGTCGCAATTGGCGTTGGTTGCAGCTTACTGGCTAGCCGACGAACAAGCGCGCGCCTACCCAGCGATGGTTCTCGACGACATTGCGCACGACGGTGCGCCTGAACGCGCCGCTCGCATTGACCGCGGCGTTGCGCGAGTGCTGACGAAGTTGCCACGCAGCATGGCTGCTGCGCATATTGTGCGTGCATTGTTGACGGTTGCTGGTGCAAATCCGCCGCCCTACGAAACGTTGGCGTGGCTTGCCGGCCGCGATCAAGGTGGTGATCGGCCGCCGCTGAGTGAAAGCGACGTGATACAAACGCTGCAGATTCTGGCTGTGCTTGCTGCGCCGGTTGCGCCGTTTGTGGTGGTGCTGGATCAACTCGAAAATCTTGCGAGCAGCGACGGGGCGCGAGTGGTTGCCTACGGTTCGGTGATATCGGAGCTGGTGGATGTGGTGCCCAATCTGACGATCGTGCAGCTGGCGCTCACTAGTGAGTGGCGGCAGTACATTGAGCCAAATCTCAGCTTGCCGCATCGCACGCGGGTTGCCACCAGTGTCAATCAGCTGGAAACGCCGAGCCGCGAACAACGGCTTGCGCTGTTGCAAGCGTGGCATGAGCAAGCGTTCGATGGCGCTGTGGAACCGGTGTTCCCCGCACCGCTTACGGCAACGCAACTCGAAGAATTGTTGGATGCGCCGGGCATGACGCCGCGGTTGTTGCTGACCGCGCTGCAACAAGCGCACGAATCGCCGCAGCGGCTCATCAATGCGCCGGTCCCCTCGCCGGCAACCGCATCGCCGTCGGTGATTAACGCCGCAACTCCCGCAGCGCTGCCGCTACCTTCGCCGTGGCAGCGCGAGTGCGAGCGAGCCGCAAGTAAGCAACGGCGCTTGGCCCGCGCCCAGCAGCCGGTAGATGCGATCGAAGTTGCCGAAGCGTTGGCCGCAGGGTTGTCGTATGTAAACCATGCCACCGTTGATATGTTGACCGAGCGCGCCACGCTGCAAGTGGTGTTTAGCGCAGCGTCTACTGTGGTGCGTTTTGTCATCATGAATGGGCTGCATCATTCATCGGCAACCGCTGCATTGGCCAAGGCAACCGAACTTGCTGCCGTCGACAAAGTTGTTTTGGTGCGTGAAGAACGTTGCCCTTTGCCCGCATCATGGGAAGCCATTGCTGAGCGCCGTGCGGCTTTTGAGCGCATGCCGAACGCTCGCTGGCTTTGGATTTCCGACGAGGAAATGCGAAAGCTGCTTGCGCTGGCAGCCGCCCATAGCTTGATTCGTGCGAAGCGTTGGGACGCTTCGGTGGGGGCACGGATGGCTGAATCCGATGTACGTGCGGCGCTGGCACGTGAGATCGCACCACTATCATGGCCAACCCTTACCCAGGCAGCCCGATACCTCGCTGATGTGCCACATGCGCCAGTTGTTGTAACGCGCGGTCGTAGAGGAAAAAAGCCAGCTGACGCTGTGCCGACTCCCGATGTCGTTGCTTACACTGTGGTGGCTATCTCAAACGAGCCCGCTGTTGTCGTCGCTGCAACGCCGCCGGTCGCTACTGCGTCGGTGGCATCGCACTCGGTGCAGCCTACGCCGCCCGCGCCTGCAGACCTCAAACAATGGCTCGATTCAGGCAAGCAACTTGCGCGTCATACCTTCGCTGCGTATCGCGAGAAACTTGCCAACCTCCGTCGACGGAAGTAACGCAAAATCATGCCACATCCGACGAAGCTAGCGAAAATTTATCGACGCATTGAAGGTGCGATCGAGCGGGCGTCGATGGGGCCTGGCAAGGGAGCCGGAGCGGGACGTCGAAGTGCACAGCGGCGGGCCGGGCTACGGCGAGAGCTGGCGCTGTGGTTGGCGTCGTGGCGGACGCATGAAGATTTTCCAGGGCTGGCGGCGCTGCGGGTGAATTGGAAGGCGATCGATCGCGACGAAGATTTTACTCATCGGCGGTTGGCTGGCGCGATTGCAATTTTGGCCAAGCGGCCGACGATGACGCATCGTGCGCTGTGCAAACTGGTTGGCACGAATTTGACGGACTTGCGCTATGCGTTGAATCTGCTCAAAGAATACGAAATTCAGTTCGCTGAAATCGAAACCGAAATCGGGATTCGCAGCACGGTGGTGGCATATTTCCAAACGATGCGGCTGCGCATCGAGCCGCGCGCCCTCGAAGATATTTTGCTTGCCGCCGCCGAGAGCTATTTGGTTTCGCCGGGGCGCGGGGCGCGTTACAGCGAAGTCTTTGGCTTGTGCTTCGGCAGCTCGCGGCGAGTCGACAACGGTAAGCTCGGCGAAACGATCGAAATTGGCATTTCGCGCGTTGCCACGCAGCTTCGCGCGCGCGCTACATCGTCGTCGGTAAATCCAAACGAACGCAGCTTTGAAGCGCAGTTCCAAGTGGCTCGGCAGTTTTTTCCGCACTTGAGCGTGGTTGGCAATTATCACACCCACCCGTACAACAACTTAGCGACGCTGAAAGCCAACAAAGGCTGGGTGTACAGCCCCAGCGATGGCGATACGCTGCCATGGTTCGTCGACCAAATGGCCCAACATCACTCGGTGCCATATTTTAGTTTGATCGTTGCAGTGGCGTCGGGCTCGCGGCAAGCGGCTGTGCGCGACACCACCCGCGTCATCACGCGCAATAACGTGGCCCAGTTTGCGATCGGCGATTTGTATTTCCGTATCGGCGCGTATCGCATCTGTCTCGACGGCACCTACGACGACAAGATCACTTTGGTGTTGTAAGCGTGCGCGAGCTGCAATGTTTGTAATTACTTCTGGTTAGAATGACTTAGAACTGGATTGATATTTTATCAATCGTTGGTATACTCCAAAAGTGGATGGAACGTCGGGCCGCCTTGTTGGGCATAAGCTGAAGCGAACAGTTCAGGACATCGTTTTAAACGGGCGAGTGGAATATACAAAACATCTTGCGTTGCGATTGGTGCAACGCGGCATCTCCGTTGGTGACATTTTGAATTGCTTGCAGCGGGGCGCATTTGCTGAAGACGGTATCGACAAATATATCGCCACTTATCAAGCCATCTGCACAGTGTTCGCGCTGGAAACCGATGAAGACGGAAAATTGATAGTCGTGGTCACTGCATACAGGAGTTGAGTATGAGTAGAAAATGTAGAGATTGTGGTGGCTCTATGGCTAGCTACATCGAAGACCATCAGTACGTTGAATGCGGGCTTTCTTATGTCGTTTTGCATGCAATCAAAAAGTTTCGTTGCGAACGTTGTGGTTCAGAAACATTGCAGATTCCACAACAAGCGCAGCTCCACCGTTCGATTGCTGATGCAATAGTTTCAAGTCCAAGTCGGTTAGGTGGCCCCGAAATTAAGTTTTTGAGGTCGCACCTCGGCTGGAGCAATCAGCAGTTCGCTCGAATGATGGGGGTATCCGAAGAAGCTGCGTCGCGATGGGCGAGCGGTACCGCGACGATGGGTGGCCCTTCCGAACGCTTACTCAAAATGTTGGCCGCGATAGGTCCAATCGACCAGGAGTTTGAGGATTTCGAAGATCAAAAATCGGCGCACTTGGGAATGTTGCAACATGCGATCACACGCGTGTTCGCAATGCTCGCTGCGGATGAACTCGACAACCTGACAACCAAATCGCTCCATATGAAACTAAATAGAGACTGGGCACCTCAACTGGCAGCAGCGTAGTTTTTGTTCAAACGCAGCAGGCGTCAGGTATGGTGTGCGGCCAGCACACGACGAACGGTATCTGCGCTGAGCCACCTACACGCGAAATTGTTTAAACAGAAAAATTCTTAAAGTTCGTTTAACGTTTTGTTGAGAAGTTCTCTCAGGTCCTCTAGTAGTGGACATACATGAAAAAAATACTACTTGGGGTGATAGCGCTGGTGGCTGCAGGGTGCGGCGACAGCGCAGCGGTCGATCCGTGTCTCGAATGTGGGCCGAACGCAACCTGTGATGCTGCGGCTGCAACCTGCACCTGTGCTCCAGGCTACAGCGGCGACGGCAAAAAGACCGGCACTGGCTGTACCGATGTCGACGAGTGCGCGACCAACAAAGACAACTGCGATACTAACGCGACCTGTACCAACTCGCCGGGCAGCTTCAGCTGCGCTTGTACCGATGGCTATATGGGCAATGGGGTTGCGTGTAACGATGTCGACGAGTGCGGCGCGGCTGGCGCTTGCGCTGACCATGCTACCTGTATGAATGCCGCCGGCACGTTTTCCTGTGCATGCGATGCTGGCTTCACTGGCGCCGGCACGGCCGGCACCACGTGCGCTGACGTCGACGAGTGCGCGTCGGCAACGCTCAATACGTGCGGCAGCTTTCAATGTGGGAATACCGAAGGCGCATTTGATTGCAACGGCTTGTACGCGGTGGAAGCCTTCGATGGCATTTTGGCTCGGCTCGATGCCAAGACCCACGACCTGCTTGACCTCGTGAGCGTGACGTCTGACGCCGGTGAGGTTACCGGCATCACCACCATGGTGAAGCATCCGGTGACGGGCGTGATCTATGCGATTGCGAAAGTCACGGGGGTAACCGGACGAGCATTTGGCACGCTGAATCTTGATACGGCAGTATTCACGATGATCAGTGCCGTCGATAGGTTTTCGTCGTTAGAGTTTTTGCCTGACGGCACCCTCTATGGCGTAACCGGCGCTGGCGCCATGGTGCGCAAGACCATGCATACGATCGACCTCACGACTGGGGCCGCGACGGTTGTCGCAACCTTTACCGGCGGCGCCGACGGTGAGCACATCTGCTACGACCCGGATGCTGCTTTGATGTACCGCTTTAGCGGCAATAGCACGTCGGTGATGGAGTCGTTTGCGTTGGCAACGCCTGATGCTCGGACCGTGGTGGTGGCAGATTTTACGGACATTTCGGAAGTGTTCGGATGCCGCTATGCCGGAAACCATTCATTCCTGGTGTACGACATCGCCAGTCAAGTTCGCATGGTCGATGCAACCGGCACCGTCACGACGCCAACGGATGCAATTGCCCAAATGTTCCAAGACGTGCGCGCAACGGTTCCCGCTCCGATGGCCGCCCCTCACCGTTTGACCCCTGTTTCGGGCACGATTGCTGGTGGCGACACCGTAACGTTGCACGGCATTGGGCTTACCGGCGCAACTGCCGTCGAATTTGGCGGCATTGCGGCTGCTTCGTTCACGGTTGTGAGCGATACCGAGATCACCGCGGTGACCCCTGCCGTTGTTGCAAGCACCGTCGATGTGGTGGTGACCACACCGCTGCCATTTAAAGCGAAGTGGCCAGCAGCGTTTACCTTTGCGCCGTAGTCCGCGCATGACAGCGCAGCGACGATTCGCTGTAACTTGAAAGCTGCGTTAGCCACGCAGCTTTTTGCGTTGCGCACACACGCAAGCCAACGCGGCGTTGCGTTAGCGTTAGTCAACCACGGGGCCGGGGCAGCCGTAGGCGAAGCTCACATTGGTCATCGTGCCGGCTTTGATTTGATCACAATATGCACCGAAGAATGTGATCGTCATCGCGTTTGGCGAGTAGTCCCAGCCGGTGGCGTGCGACGGTGAACGCGGTACCGACATGCCGTTGATGGTGACGGTGACGTTGTTTGGATCAGGCGGCGCCGTTTGCAATTGGAAACTGCACGATGGCACGATCACGCCGCCGGCGATTTGTTGGAACGCTGCGCTAAGCTCGGCAGCGTTAGTGGCTTCGTAATATTTGGTTGCGCCGGCTTTGGCTTTGCCGCCCGCAACCGCTGCGTCGTTGAGCACACCCGCCATGCCAGCGAATTGGCCAAAGCCCAACACGTAGGTTTTGATGCCTGCATTGAAGAGCGCGGTGACTGCAGCGACGGTTTGGGCATCGCTTGCGGTTTCGGGTACGCCACCGAGGCAGTTCGGCAAACCGTCGGTTGCAAACAGCACGTAACGGCCGGCTGGGTTGACGGGAATGCTGTTGAAATACGTCAGCGCGGACGCGAGGCCAATGTGCGCTGGCGTGTTGCCGTTCGGGCTGCGATTGGTGAAGTAGTTGGTGAAGCCAGGGCCGCTGCCGAGGCCGATGTTAACCTTTGGTGCTGCGGTGGCTGCGCAATTGTCATCGCTGGGAAATTCAAGCAAGCCGAATTTGATCTGCTGTTGCTTCGCCGTGACGACGCTAGTGAGCGAGGTTTTCATCGACGCCCACTTGGTGGTAAACGTTGGTGGAAACGTTGCCGGTGGCGAGTTCATTGAGCCCGAGCGATCGAGCACGACAAGCATGTCGGGTGGATCGCCGAGATTCATGACGCCGATGTTTTGCGTTTGGGCGCCGCACGTGGCCGCGTCGGCGAACGCAGTTGCGTCAGCACCGTTGCCGTTGGCGTCCGTGCCTTCATGGGAATGAGGAGTTGGGCCGCATGCCAGGACTCCTGCCGAAACAGCACCCAAAACGGAAAACGCAACACGATCTCGCATCGGGCTGCAATACCGCAGGTCGGGCTGTGGAGCGCATGGAAAAAACAAGTTTCGGCTGGACGGTTCGCGCCAACGGCGGCGGCTTGCTGGCGCAAGGTGGCCGGCCTGCGAAGTTCTGATACAGTTGCACGTGGCTTCAGCAATACAAGGCGCCTGCGTTGCAATTTTGCTGTTGGCTGGTTTCTACCGGTTGTACCAACTGCGTTTCGTCAGGGCAAGGTTGCCACCCGCGGGCGAAACCAAAGAGCGTGCCGAAAAAGTGCGGCGGATGCTCAAGCATCTGACTCGCAAGACGATCAACCAACTAGTGGAAGGCGAAGCGGCAGTGGTGGTGGGGCACGCGTTTCCCGTCGCAGGCGCGCCGCCGTTGGTCAGCCTGTTGCAACAACAGCCGTGCTTGGCGTTTCATGCCGAACAACGCACGGCAGACGCATTGTTACGTGAAGACGCTGCCTGTGGTGATTTTCTGCTGCGAGATGCCACTGGCACCGTGCTGGTGCGCGGGGCTCAGCTTGAATTTGCAGTCGCTGTTGGCCCGTGGTTTCAGCGAACTGTGATCGGCCACGATGGGGTGTTTGTGGTCCATCGTGAAGCGTTGTTGCTGCCAGGCGCCGAGGTTGCGGTTTGTGGCGCAGTGGTGATGCGTGCGCTAGCGGCGGATGACTATCGCGAAAGCACTCATCAAATGGAGATCGTCGCAACGCCAACGTTCCCGGCCGTCGCAAGCACCGACGATGACATTACAGTGCCGCCCGAGGTCCCGATCGCGCCGCAGGACGTGCCGCGCGGACGGCAGTGAACGTCTAATCGCTATTTGAGTTTACCCACGCAAGCTTCAAGTTCTTCCATCGATTTCATGATGGCTTTTTGATCGGACTCGCTTGGCTCGCTGCCTTTGCCCAGATCCTCAAGGGTGGCGAGCATCTTTTTGCTAACGGCTTCACCACATGCGAGGTCTTTGCAGGCGCAGGCTTCATCTTTGAGCTTGTTGATTTCGCCAACAGCTTTGCTTTTGCTGCAACCAGCGACAACGATAGAAAGGGCGACAGCGGCGAGAATCATTTTGAAGTTTTTCATGGTGCTCGCTATAGCAACGGCTGTGCCAGCGCGGTGATCGCGTCAGCGCGAGCTCTCACACGGTTGTCCCGAAAAACGTGGGTGCGGGAACACCCGTTACACGGGAACGTTGGGTTCTTTGCGGGCGGCGTGCGTGGCCGCAGCCGGACAGCTGTGGCTTAACGCAAAACCATCACAGCTTGCGCGCGTTCGCCGGCGGCGCCAAACTGAACATCCGTCAGGTCTTCTGGGTTTGCGCGCACTCGGGCACGCGGATTTGCAACGACTGGTAGCGCCAGCGTCGTTGACATGCCGGCGGCGGTCGCAACCACAGTTGCGGTGCCGAGTTGGGATGGCACCACTGATGTGCAATTATTGACGAACGTATTCAGCGCTGGCGCGCCATTGAGGGTGAAGGTCCAAGGCATGCCGACCACACGCGCGTTGCCAGCCGAAGCGCGGAAACACAAGGTGATCGCATCGTTTACGTACAACTGCGACGGAGGTGTGATTGCGGCGATGCGATCCGCGCCAGCGACGATGCGGATATCGATATTGGCCGCTGGCTTATCGCCGGCCGTAACCGAAATCGTTTGGGTACCAGTCGCGAGGTTTGGTGCCAGGGTTGCGGTGTCCCAATGGCTGCCACGCGTGATTGCGGCACCGCCGATAACAGCGCCTTCGTCGACGAGATGGCGGTTGTCTTTGTCAAAGAGTTCAATGGCGAGGGCCGATTGCTGGGTGAACGCTAACTCGTTGTCGGTCGCCAACGCTGGCTCGCTAGCGCCAACCACGGCAATGCGATTGAGCGCTGCAGCGCCAACCGAAATCCGATCGAACAACGTGCCGTCGTCGGGATCGGTGATGCGGATATAGTTGCTGCCTGCCTTGGCGCCGGTTAGCGTGATCGCGTGCGCAGCTTTGATCGTGGCCGTAACGTTCGTCCCGGTATCGATGTCAAACGCAAAACCTAGCGGCAGCGAGATGAGGGCTTTCGAATACAAATCGACACTCTGATGACCACCAATGGCGGTTAGCTCAGGGCCGGTGTCGATGCCGCGGTTGGCATAACCATAGCTTCGGAAATACAAACCTTCTGGTGTTTTGCTTGAGCACACTTCGTCGTCGGGGCACTCGCCGCCGTTGTTAGCGCGGTCGCCACCATTGCAACCAGCTGCCAAAACGAACAGCAAACTGGAGGCAGTGAAGCCAATGGCGGGCAGGTAAGTAGCTAGATTTAATAAATTATTATTTTTCTTGACGGTAAAAGACATATTCGCCAATGGAGCAATGGTCGTGCCAATATACCTGTCTTGAAATTTCAATAGGTTACCTGAATTTCGTGGGGGCCACTGCCAACTACTGGCTGCCGGGTGCTGCCAGAAATGTCCTGGTTCGCGCACACTGTGGGCATGCTGCTAAGTGATGGCGTTGCACGACTGCTGCTGGTGTTGCACACCGTGCTTGCAGTGGCAGCGGTTGCAGCCGCGACCCATCTATTGATTTGGCTGCGACGCAGTATCAAGCGCAGCGATGCTCGATTTGCGAGCACCAAACGTTTTGCAAGCTATGCCTTGGTGTTGCACTTTGCGGCATTCGTCGTTGGCAACGTGATGTATCCAACCTACAAGCTGCGCGTGCGCGTCGCGTATTTGGAGAATCCTGTCGCAATTTCGACGGATCTAGCACGGCGTGATGCCGACCGCGCGCGCATCGAAGCGACTGCGCCGCCGAGTGCAGCGGCCGATGGTAGTCGTACCGATGCACAGGCACTTGCGGGCGCACGCATAGCGCGCTGGTTTGATGTCAAAGAGCATCTGCTGGCCTTTGGCCTCGGTGCATTGCTTGCGGTGTGGCTGATCACGCGGCGCTGGCAACCGCAATTCGACGACGGCATCGGCATCGTCGTAGTGAGCCTAGCCGGCTTTGCGGCAGTCACCGGCTGGGTCGGCGCCATCATTGGCGTGCTGACCGCGGCATGGCGTGCGATCTAAAGCCATGTGTCGGACAACGTGTGCGTTGTCGTTGTTGTGAAGCAAGATCGCAAGCAATGATCACATGCGGCATGGCCAGTCGCCGCCGAAAAATTGTACTCTGGGCGTCAGTTCACGCTCGCAAAGAAAGCAGTACACCGATGCGTCTACCAGTTTCACTTGCGCTGTTCGCCACGTTGGCGAGCTGTGGTTACCGTCAGCCGAAGTCAACCAGCGACGCCGACAACGCGCCAACCATTACATTGCGGGTTGCGCCGGCGGCTTCGACGGTGATGACCAAAGACATGGAATCACCGACGCTGCCATACACGGTTTTTGCAATCAGCAATGGTGCTGAGCAAGATGTAACGGCTCAAACAACGTTTGGCATCGACCCTGGTTTTGGCCAATTTGCTGGCAACGTGCTGCAGATCAGCAGCACGGCGATTGGCAAAACAACAGTAGCTGTTGCGGTAGGGGCTCAAACGGCGACCGCCGAGTTGATCGTGAAGCGCGACACAACGCGGCTGGATGCATCGGCGCCTGCCAATGCTGCGCAGCTATTTGATGGCGCCGTGCTCGATAGCGCCAGCCAAGTAGCCGTGGTGTATCCGGCGGATCAAGTTGTGGTGCCGCGCAATCTCGGCGACCTTGACGTGCATTGGCAACGCAGCGGCACCGATTCGGCGTATGCGGTCACCCTGCGCAACGAGTACGGCTCGGTGCGGGTGTTGCTTGGTTCGACTGCAGCACTTAATGCATTTCGCTTTTTACCTGATGAATGGGCTACGCTAAGTCAGGTTGGCACGGCGTTGCAACTCGAAGTGCGCGGCCTGGATCCAGCGCAGCCAACAACGTATCGCACCAGCGCAACGCGCAAGCTAACGGCGTCGGATCGCGACATGATCGGCGCGATCTATTACTGGGGCACCGGTGCTCGCTCTACCGGTAGCTTGTTGCGTCATGATATGGCAGATGTTGGGACCACGGCGGAAGAATTCTTGCGCTTGACGGGCGCTGGCGAATGCATCGGGTGTCATGCCTTAACCCGCGATGGCAAACGGATGTTGGTCCGGTTCAATTCCGACGCTGCGCAATTCTCGGCGTCAGCGGCGATTTATGACGTCGCAACCAAAACCAAATTGGTCGACATCCCAAATGATGATCACGATTTGTACACGTATCACCCAAATGGCAACGTGTTGTTCGTGCAACGTGGCTCGATGCTGCGTGCGCTCGACGGCACCACGGCTGCGCTGCTAGGTGAAACGCCGTTGCCATCCGACGCCGTGCAGCCCGACTTTTCGCCGAAGGGTGATCGGATTGTGTATATCGAAGGCACATCGCTC
This sequence comes from Deltaproteobacteria bacterium, assembly GCA_029565465.1. Taxonomy (GTDB): domain Bacteria; phylum Myxococcota_A; class Polyangia; order Haliangiales; family Haliangiaceae; genus JABFXX01. Next base: position 3,060 of record JAKQOD010000612.1, on the reverse strand, counting down.
GGCACACGTGGGCACCACGTCATTCGGACACCAGGGCGAATCGTGTACCGTATGTACGACGACACCACGCACACGTTTGGTCCAGCCGTGCCGATTTTTGCACCTGGTGACTTGGTCTATTATCCAATCGTCTCGCCCGATGGCGAGTGGGTGGTGTTTAATCGCGCGGCCACCGGCTCGTCGCGTACAAACACCGACGGGGAACTTTGGGCCGTGAAAATGGATGGCACCCATGCGCAAAAACTTGGGATCGCCAGCCAAGGCGCTGGCTTAGCGAACACGTGGCCACGCTGGGCGCCGTTTGAACAAACCGTGAATGGTGAAAAAGTCTTTTGGCTCACGTTTTCGACATCGCGGCCGTTTGGGATCTATCCGATGACGGTCGAAACCGAGCAGATTTGGATGACGTCGTTTTCGCCGGCTCGCGCGGCCCGCGACGAAGACCCATCGTCGCCGGCATTTCGGCTGCCGTTCCAGAGCCTAACGCTTGGCAATCACATTGGGCAGTGGACGGAAATCGCAGTTCAGGTTGAGTAGCCGCGGATCAATCCCCCGGTGTGCGGCAACTCGTGATAAAGCATAGCCATGAAAAAAGCTGGTGCTGTAATTGCGATGATGATGTTGGCGTTCGCTTGCGGTGGCACGCCAAAAAAAGCGACCGTTAACGCCAACGACGATGTTGCTGCGGAAAGCTGCTGCTGCAAATGGACGCCGGTTGTGAGCGACGACGCCAAAGCTAAATACGCCACCGACAACCGCATGGAATGTTCTGCCAAGCAAGGCGAATGCGTGGATGAAACCCAGTGTAACGCCGAGCCTGCGCCTGAAGGCACGCCAGCGCCGTAAAGTTGCGAACGACCGCTACGCTTTGCGTGGCAACTGTAGGCTGTGCACGTGAAAACGAGCAAGGCTGCAAGTGCGCCACCCTCCATCGTGTCCGCGCGACGCAACGCGCGGCAGGGGTGAATTTCGCGGCTGCGCCGCGACCGACGCAGGCGAACTAACGAGGCCGATGCCAGTAAATGCGCCCACCGATCATCGCGGCCACGACGCAGGCGAACTAACGAGGCCGATGTCAGTAAATGCGCCCACTGATCATCGCGGCCAATCCGCGCGACGCGACGCGCGGCAGGGGTGAATTTCGCGGCTGCGCCGCGAAAGAGGGGACGGGAAGGTCCCCTATCTATCGATATCCCTGCGCCTGCAAGTGAAATAGCTTGGCGTAGCGGCCTTCGGCAGCAAGCAGCTGTTCGTGGCTGCCGCGTTCGCGAATGGTACCGTGGTCGAGCACGATGATCTGATCGGCCATGCGCACCGTCGAGAAACGGTGTGAAATCACGATCGCGATTTTGTCTTCGGTGACTTCGCGGAAGCGCTCGAAGATCGCGACTTCGGCTTCAGCATCCATCGATGCTGTCGGTTCATCGAGCACCAAGATGTCGGCGTCGCGGCGCATGAACGAGCGCGCCAACGCGACTTTTTGCCATTGGCCAAGTGACAGTTCGCGGCCGTTTTTGAACCAGCGGCCAAGCTGGGTGTCGTATTTCACTGGCAAGGTTTCGATCACTGGCTTGGCCAAGCCGCGTTCCGCTGCGTCGTCCCAACGCGCGCGGTCGTCATACGCGCGGTCGTCGCCAGCGCCGATGTTTTCACCGACGGTGAGTTGGTAACGCACGAAATCTTGAAAGATCACGCCGATGCGATGCAGCAACGTGAGGCTGTCCCACTCACGCAGGTCGCGGCCGTCGAGCAAGATGCGGCCGCCGGTTGGTTCGTACAACCGCGTTAACAATTTGATCAGCGTGGTTTTGCCCGAGCCGTTTTCGCCGACAATGGCCAGCTTCGAGCCCGGCGGAATGTGCAGCGACACACCGTCGAGCGCGCGTTCGGTGGCGTCAGGGTACATGAACGAAACGTCTTCGAACCGAATGCCATCGCCAGGCTTTGGACCCGACGTTGCTGTGCCCGACGGCGACATGGTTGGCGTGTCGAGGAACTCGTACAAGTTCGACAAGTACAAATTATCTTCGTACATGCCACTGATATCGCCCAGCGCGCTGGTCAGCGACATCTGCGCTTGTTTAAAGATCACCACGTACATCGTCATATCGCCGAGCGTGATCTGGCCGTCGACGGTGGCGAGTGCGATCCACAAGTACATGCCGTAAAATGCAATTTGGCCCAGCGCGCCAAGCACAATGGCCCAGATGCCGCGGCGGATCGTCAACGCGCGATCGCTGGCGTACAGCTTTTCAAAAATCGCTTTGTAGCGATCCAAAAAGCGCGGGCCTAAGCCGAAGAGTTTTACTTCTTTGGCGTGGTCTTCGCGGGCCAGCACGGTTTCGAGATAAATCTGCTCGCGGGTTTCAGGCGTACGCCAACGCGATAGCCGGAACGCATCGCCCGAGAACTTGAGCTCGGCGACAAACGCTGGCAACGCAGCACCGATGAGCATCAACAGCGCCAGCGGCGAGAACGCAGCAAGCAACGCACCGACGGTGGTGAGCGTGATAATCGCTTGGCCGAGCTCAAACGTTTGCGTCACCAACGACAACGGTCGCGACGAAGCTTCGCGTCGCGCGCGCGTCATCTTGTCGTAAAGTTCTGAGTCTTCGTATTGGGTGAGTTCGAGGGTGAGGGCCTTTTCTAAGATCTCAACGTTGATGCGTTGGCCAAGCTGTTGTTTGAGCAACGCGCGAAACACACCTTGGGTGCGTGCGACCATCGCCGCGAGCAGCACCAGCCCGAGTTCGAGTCCGACCCACATCATGGCGTCGTGGCGATCGCCCACAGCTTTGGTGCTCGCAGCCAGGATGATGTTGTTGATGAGATGCTTGCCAACCCACGCAATGCCACCAGGCAACAAGCCAGCAACCAATGCCGTGAGCGCAATGCCTATCGTGAGTGCGCGGTTGGTTTTCCAGACCAGCTCGATGGCGCGTCGGCTGTATTTGAAAACGCCGAGGTAGTTGCGCCACGGAATCGGATCGGACGGCATCAGTTGTGGGCCCGCTTTGTGCGGATTGCCTTCAGTACCGGACTTGCCGCCACCACCGCCAC
>JAKQOD010000588.1 GCA_029565465.1 Deltaproteobacteria bacterium | reverse complement strand
TCGACCCCAACCTGCCCGATTTGGTCACCTAAGGGTTCAAATGTGGGAGCCGCGCCCCCACCACAGCCGCTGCTGGCGACAACTGTACCCGCACAAAGTGTGAACAGCGTCAAAATTGTCGCGATCGACGCCCGACCACGGGTTGCTAAACTCATGACATTCCTCCGACTCTTGGCAGAGAGTACCAGCACTTTACGATAGTTGTGCAACAATTGAGCCGGTGTTCGCACCAATCTGCGGTACGATGGCGCTTGATGCGGATCGTGAAACTGCGGCTCAAGACCGCACAGGAATGGGACGCCTACTGCGCGGCCGGTAGCACCAACCTGTTTGTCCCCAGCACCATACATGTCACGCCAGGCGAAGACATCATTGTCGAAATCGGCTCGGCGCTGCTGCCGAACGATGTGATGGTGCGCGGTCGGGTTGAAGCGTGGCGCCCTGCACTGCCTCGAGCACGCGTACGGGCGGGTGCCGACTTGTCTTTTGCGGACGACGAACAAAAGAAGTTGGCATTTGTCGGCGAAGTAATGCGTGGTGCCCGCAGCACCATTCGCAAACGTAAGTTTCCAAGATTGCCGGTGCGGATCGCCGCGAACTACCGCACGCGAGAATCGAGTGATCTCTTGCCGATCACGATCACTGAAATCGCGGTAGGCGGCGCATTGCTCGACACCCCGGTACCGCTGCCGCTCGAGGCTGAATTGTTCATCGAGATTGCATCGCCGGGTGCCGCAGCACCACTGGCCATTATGGCCAAAGTTTCGTATCACGGCGCTGGCAGCTCGACCGGCGTACAGTTTGTCAGCCGCGATGCCCACGGTCGACGCCGCATCAGCGAACTTGTCCGCCGCTTCAAAGATGCGCCGTAAAACCAAAGGACCGCCACGCCACAACGCGGTGCAACCCGTGGCCAACGTCTTGGCTGATGTGTTCGAAGCGCGCGGCTTGACGCGTGCAATTCGCGGCAACCGGATTGCAGTGGAATGGGAACAACTGGTTGGCGCACGGGTGGCCAAACACTGTGTGCCAGACGGGATTCAGCGCGGAGCGTTGTTGATTCGGGTAGCGTCGTCAGCATGGATGCATGAACTCACCTTGCTGCGCGCCTCACTGTTGACCAGTTTGCTCGAAGCTGTCGGGCCGCCGCCGTTATTCTCGGAGTTGCGGTTTGTGCTTGGCAATGGCGCACTCGGGCCTCGCGCGGCCCCCACACACCCACGCGTCGCCGTCGCGGCAAGCCCGTTGCCACCGCCGCACGAATACACTACGGCACAACAGATTATCGCCGAAGTAGATCAGGTCTCCGACGACGAATTGCGCACCCTTATCGGCGCGATTCGCCTCAAATACGCGCGCTAGCGAACGTGAGCGGCGCGATTCGCCTCAACTACGCGCGTGCTATTTCTTGGCGCCCGAAAGCGCCGAGCCGCCAATCGTGAGCAACGCAGCGAGATCTTCGTCGTTGAAGCGCAACATGGCGCCAAAGAACAGGTCGCGACCGTAGCGCAGCTTGTCGAATTGACTAGGAATCGTAGTGTTGCCCGTATTGATCGCAAGCGTGCCAGGCGAATTAAACAGTTCGTCGACGCCGCCAAGGATGTACAGACTGCGGAACAACTCGACCGCCATCGCCACCTTCACCCGCGGATAACGATCAAAACTGGCGTCGAACGCATCAAGCGAGAAGCGCAGTGTATGGTCCCACCAACGCACGTTGGCATCGGCACCAACGCCACCGCTCGACTCTTTGATACCGTAACGCAGCGTCAGCCACGAAAAGCGTTTGGCAAACTGGAACGTGAAGCGAAACTTGTCTTCGATGACTGATTTACGAGTCCAACGGTCGGGGTCGATCGTCGGATCAAACTCCAACGTGGTAGTTGGATAGCCACCGCGTGGGCCTTGCTCAAATTCGACCAAGTAGAACTTGTCGGGCCGCGTGTGCAATTCAACACTGACATAGTGCCGCGCCAAGCCGGCAAATACGTTGTATTCCGAGCGCAACCCAACATAGGTACGCATCCCGAACAACGTGCCCAGAAAGCCCTTGGCACCATCGGTGATGTCTTCAACATTGTCAGCAATCGCCGGATCATTGACGAGGCGACCAAGGGTACCTTGGTTGCCGTCGATCTTCGATGTGATGCTAGCCGAAGTATCAATGACTTGGTCAAGCCGATCGAGCTTGCCCCGCACGGCTGCCCCGGTTTGTTCCAGCTCGGACTTTGCCGATGCAACCAAGGTTTTGGCTTCGCTTGCCGCTGCGTCGAGGTTGTCGAGGATCTTAACGACGCGGCCATCGGCGCTTTGCGTCAACGAGCGGATGTCACCAGTGATCGCTTCGATCCGGCCCATCGTGCGATTAGCGCGTTCGAGAATGTCGGCAACATTGCCTGATTCTTTTTGAATCATCGAATCAACTCGCGACGCCACCGACGACAACGGGCCGTTGACGATGCGGCGCACGTCGTCGGAGAGGTCTTTGACCGACAACAATACGTTGTCGACTTTTGCCAACGTTTCTTCGGATTGATGCATCAACGCATCAGGTGACGTTGCTTCGATGACGCGCGCGACCTGGCCGTCGGCGCCAAGCATTGCATGAGTTTCTTTGCTGCCATCCGGGCTGACGGTTTCAGCACTGCCAGGATCGATCTCGAGGTAGTGATCGCCTAACAACGACTTCGATTTTTTGACGACGGTGGCACTGTCCCACACTTTGACGTCGCTGCGGACGTGAAACTTCACCCGTGCATAACGGCCGTCGATTGACAGCGACGTCACCTGCCCAACCGGCAAGCCAGCGATGACAACTTTGGAACCAACGGGTAACCCGGATGCGTCGCGAAAGCGTGCATACAAGGGATAGCCCGAGCCGCCAGTTGCGTCCGAGCTAAGGTTCTTCCAAACCGCATAGCCGCCACCAGTCATCAGCAAAAACAGCACGGCGACTTTGATGCCAGCAGATAGCGACTTCATGGTGCAGCCTCCGCCCCCACCGCTTCAGTCGCCGTTGCGCCGGCGGCAACAACCCCCGACGTCCGGATGAATTCGTACAAATACGGATCCCGGCTAGCGAGAATTTCGGCAACGGTCCCCGTCTCCAAAATGCGGCGTTGATGCAGCATGGAGATGCGGTCGGCGATGCGAAAAACCGAAGCCATGTCATGGGAGATTACCACCGACGTGACCCGATACTTCTGCGCTGCGGCCAAGATCATCTCATCGACATTGCGGGTGGCAAGGGGATCCAGCCCCGTGGTGGGCTCGTCAAAAATGACGATCTCAGGCTCTAACACCAAGGCCCGGGCGAGCCCTACCCGTTTGCGTTGGCCACCCGACAGTTCGCCTGGATATTTCCGTTGCGAACCGTCTAAGCCAAGGCTGTGTAGCTTGTCGCGTACGATGTCGCGAATCTCGCCTTTCGATTTTTTCGTGTGTTCGTTCAGCGGGAAGGCGCAATTTTCTTCGACGGTGAGCGAATCAAACAGCGCAGCAAACTGAAACACCAACCCAAAGCGCCGCCGAAACTTAGCCAGGTCGGCCGGCGATAACGCCATGATATCGGTGCCATCGACATACACATGACCAGCATCGGGGCGTAGCAGGCACATCAAATGCTTGATGAGCACAGACTTGCCAGCGCCGGAGGCGCCGAGAATGACGTTGACTTTGCCGCGTTCAAGGTC
>JAKQOD010000575.1 GCA_029565465.1 Deltaproteobacteria bacterium | reverse complement strand
ATCGGCGATTTCAACGGCGTAGCCTTGAGCGGCCAAAAATCGACAAAACCAACGGCCCATGTTGCCGAGCCCGCCAATCACCAGTACGCGCTGGCCGGTGCCGTCACGCCGGGCCGCAACCAAATCGCGCTCTTGCACCGTCAGGGAACTTTTGATCAACGTCAGCACGAGTTCCTCGCCCAGCGCTGGTGTCAGCCCATACTGTGAAGCCGCAGCGCGCGCCCGTTCGACGACGTCGCGCTCTTGCCGGTAGTCGCGGGTTGGCAACCCCGCTTGGCGCTTGGCCAGGCCGATTTTTTGTGCGGTGGCCTGGCGTTCGGCGACCAGTCGCAGAATCTCGCGATCAATGCCTCCCAAATCGGCGCGAAGCTCATCGAGGCTACGTTCCTTCATAGGCGCAACCATACGCTACCCGCGCTTGAAGTTCAGCTCACTTCGTAGTGCGTGTTGCGTCGGCGTCTTGTTGGTTCGCGACATACACCAATGCGGCCGCTCCAACAATGAGCACGCCAGCGCCGCCCGCGATGGTGTACCAGCGCTTGTACCATGGTGGGTCGTGATAAATGACAACGCCTTGATTTTGGATCTTGGCGTTTTGCACCACCGCGTTTTGCACCACGGGGTACTGTGACAGATCAACTTTGATCTCGTTGGCCGCGCCGAAGTCGACGTCGACGAAGCGGACAAAGTCGCGGTACTCGGGGTGGGTCACGCGCAACGCGTGGGTGCCAACCGTGAGCGTCGCATTCTGCATTGGCGAAACGCCAACGCGCTTGCCATCGACATACGCGGTTGCGCCTTGAATGTCGACGGTGATTTTGAGTTGGCCGACATAGCGGTCGGGTTCAAGCAAGCGGATGAGTGCACCACGCGCACCTCCGCCGGTTGCCTGCGTGCCAAGCGCAGCGTTGGTTGTCATCAATTCTTTGCCGGCGCTAACATCAATCGCCGACAAATAAACGACTTTGCTGGTGCCCAAGCCGCCGAGTTCACCGCTGATTACGATCGATGCGCCTACCAACTTGCCAACTTCGACTAGACACGGCAAATCGCCGTCGCAGTTGCGTAGCACGGTTTTTTTCGACTTCTTGATGGCGTCGTTCACTTGTGCTGCGCTGATGAGGCTAGCCCCTGGCATGAGCGTGACGTTGCGTTCAAGCTCGGCCGTGAACTGTTTGGCTTCGGGCGAGCTATCTTCGACCCCTGCGCTCGTGGGTTGCAAGATCGCGATCGTTCGCTTGCTGAGTGGCACGGCAGGGGCGCCAGCCGCTGGCGCACCTACGCCAGTGGGCTGTGCGAAGGCAACGGTAGGCGCGCACAGCGCAATTGCTACACTCCAGCTCATCGTCCTTTGCGCTAACATCCGCTGCCTCCTGGGCAGTTGACCGCTGGTGGCTGCAATTGGTTGCCGATGACGAGCCCAACAAAAACCGCGGCCACGCCAATGCCAGCCATGACCCACGGTTTGGAATACCAACCGGACCGAGTTTTGTGTACTGGCGGCAAGACGGCCACTTTGGTTTCATCGAGCACCAAGCGCACCACGACGCGGGTGTTCTTTTGAAACCGCACTTCGACTTTTTCTTCAAACGGCGCGTAACCCTGCGCTTCGACGCGTAGGGTATGCGGACCGAGTGCCAACTTGTGTAAGGGGGCAGGCAGCGGGGTTTTGCCGACCACTTTGCCGTCGAGCAAGACATTGCCACCAACCAAGTCAGACAGAATCAAAATGCCGCCGTAGATTTGTTCCGGTGCAAGCAAACGATACGCGGCCACACGTACCGAGTCGATCAATTCGTCAGGACTGCCGCGCAATGGGTCGGAACTAATTCGGCGTAGTTGGGTGCCGGTTTTTACATCGACCGCCTTGATGTTCAACACGTAGTTTTCACCGATCGCACCAACCGTGCCGGTAACGACAACATCCACGCCCAGCTTTTTCCCGATGGCGGTGAGGCACTTTTCTTCACCCGTGCAATCACGCAAATCGCCGGTAATCGCGCGGTCAATATCACGGCGCACCGGCATCGGCAGTTTGGCCAGCCGATCTAGTTCCGATCGAAACAGCGTTTCTAAGCGAGTCACTAACTCGGCCTCGATGCCGAGCGCGTCAAAGCGCCAGACGGCGATCTTTTGCGTCAGCGCTTCCTCGGGGCCGGGCCCAGCGTCGGTGATGGCCACCGCAGCGTCGCCTTTGGGAACGGGTTGCGCTTGGATTGCCGATGCAAGGCCCACCTGGAACGTCACCAGCAACAGGCACAACAGTCGCTTGGCACTGCCATAGCGGCGAGCGCGATCATTGCGAAATCCCGAGGGCACCACTACGCAAATCTTAGCACTTGACGATACGCCTGGGCATGTGTGGTACGTTAAATTGTGTGGCGCGTTAGCCTAGCTCTGATGGTAAGCAGTTGTATGCACACCGACGTGGGTGCCATGCGGCCCGACGCCGCTTTGCGTGCGCGCCACCGTGACATTGAGCTCAGCGCACCCATACATGTAAGCGTCACCAGCGCGTACGCACTCTACATTCCGATAGCAGGTGGGACTGCGCCAGCGCAGGTTATCGCTCGGTTACGCCTTGCTGCACAGGCGATCGGCGCCGACGACGTCGTCGATATCGAAACGTCAACGTCATGCGATAGTGGCATCAGCGCGCTTCGCTACTTGGCCGGCTGGGTCACAACCGAAGCGCGCGGCACCGCGGTCCGTTATCGGCGGCCAAGCCCGTAGCGCGCCGACACTACGCTAATGCTTTAGCTAACAGGTCGGCCATCGCGGTGATGTCGGTTGGCGTTAAGCCGCCATTCGCAGTGAAGCGCATTGGCATTTCAGTGAGCGGGACAGTGATGGTTTTGCGTAGCTGTTCGAGATAGATTTGGTTAAGTGCATGGCGATCGCGCATGAGGCGGCCATGCGCAAGCAATGCGGCAAGTGTTGGGTCGAGTGGTGGGCTCGCTTCGAGTGCCGTTATGATCTGTTTGACCGGGCCAGTCGTGACCGTTGCGGGATAGACTTGATTGGCGATCACGTGTTGGGTTGCCACGCCGAGTTCGGTTTGCAATTTGTCACTCAGCTCTTTGGCTTCGTTCGCTGGCATTTCTTCTGCCAGGGTGACAACAACAGCGGCCGTGCGCGCTGGATCCGCGAGCAGCGCACTGATGGTGCGTGCGTCGCGCGTCAACGGGCCTTCGGGCACGGTTTCGATAATTACTTTTGGAATGCGCAGCATCGACAAGCTGTGGCCCGATGCAGGCATGTCGAACACCACGGTGTCCCACATCGGTTTGCCGCGTTTTTCTTCGGTGGTGTGAAACCAGGCTTTGCCAAGCAACGCGTAATCGTCAAGCCCTGGAATCGCGCGCAGAAAAGCTTTGGTGACGCGATTTTCAAACACCATTTCGTACGCGGTGCGAAACTTCAAAATCATCAAGCCGTATTCTTCCAGCGCTGCGGCTGGGGTCGTGTTCACGCCTGACAGGTTCGGCGCGAGCGACACGACATTGGTGCCAACCGCTGGTTTGCCAAAGTAATCACCGAAGCGATCGTTGGCGTTGGTTTCAAACAGCAGCGTGTTGCGCCCGGCCTTGGCACAATTGCTCGCAATCGTCGCCGCAACTGTGCTGCGGCCGACGCCGCCTTTGCCACAGACTAAAATCAAGCGCTTTTGAAACAAGCTATTCATGAGACCGGCTGCGCTGGCAACCGAGGGCATTAATTGCACAATCCACTACGCGTCGCAATCGGACGGCTTACGATTGCGGGCCATGTGGCTCAACGATGCTGTCGCCTGGCTCTGGGCCTGCGGAGTCGCTCGTTTCAACGCCTTCGACCAATGACCGAATTGGAAACAGCGGCTCGCCATGAAATTCGAGCCGATAGACGCTATTCTCGGTTTCCACATACAGCATTTTGCCGTCGGGTTCGCCAAGCACGCGTTTGACCGGTGTTGTGATCATGCGATGGCCATGTGGATCACGAAAAATCACGATGCCACGACCAATGATTGGATAGCTGATCAAGTAACCGGTGTAGACACGCGAAGCAGCAGCGCGATCCACGCCGTGTTCTCGAATCTTCTTCGCGGTTACGTTTACCATTCGACTTGCATTAAATTGTACGAGATCAAACTGTGTCCGTCACGTAAAAATGCAGCCAACTACGGTGCGAAAGAATCTATGCACTCCGACGATCCGCCGCCTGATTTCGATGAAAATCTCGACGATTCTCCGCTTGCGCGGATGTATGCCGCAGCGCGGCTTGAAGTAGCAAACCCAGCTATCCGACCGGCCCCCCAAGCAAGTGCGCAACAACGCCTTGAAATCATCCAGATCAATCCAAACTTGCGGCGGCTGGAACTACGCACACCTACGTTGCCTCCAGCCACCCACACCGGCTGTTATGTGATTGGCCCAACCGATGGACCAGGCGAATTGTGCATCGTCGATCCCGGTTCGCCATACGCAGATCAGCAAGCGCTTTTGGATGCCTGGATTGCTGCCGAGCGCCATGCCCAGCGCACGGTGCGGTGCGTGCTGCTGACCCATCACCATGGCGACCATATGGGCGGTGCTGCACATCTTGCTGCGCAAGGCATCCCAATCTGGGCGCATGCGCTCACCCAGCAGCGGGTGGCTGCGCGGGTTGCAGTGGCAAGTCTGCTCGACGATGGCGCGGTCATTGCCTTGGGCGCTCGTACGATTGAGGCGATTTGGACACCTGGCCATG
>JAKQOD010000563.1 GCA_029565465.1 Deltaproteobacteria bacterium | reverse complement strand
ATGGCGTGCCAATGAATCCACCGGCACCAGTCGCAGCGCTCAAGCCCGAAGTCGCGTACGTGGTTACCGACATGATGCGTTCGGTTGTCGACGAAGGCACCGGGCATTTGGCCAAAGCGTTGGGCCTTGTGGTTGCAGGCAAAACCGGCACGTCGAACGATGGCCGCGATGTGTGGTTTGTGGGCGCGACTCCGGACTATGTTATCGCGGTCTGGATCGGCAATGATAACAATGATTCGATGGGTGGCGAAACTGGTGGTTCGACGGCGGTGCCAGTCTTCGTCGATGTCGCCAAAGCGATGGGGCTAACCAAAAAATCTTTCGACCGGCCAGCCCGCGTCGTCGACGCGAAAATCGATAAGGTAACCGGTTTGTTGGCCGCGCCGGGCGCGCCGGCTGGCAGTGTGTACAACGAAGTGTTTGTAGAAGGTTCGGCGCCGATCGAAGTTGCGCCCCTGCCGGGCGAAGTAACCAACTCGACACTGGTGACCGGTGAGTACGGAGATGAATAGTCGGCGCCGGTACATGGCCGCGTTGGTGTTTTTGCTGAGTTCGGCGCCGGCGGCTGCGAAGCCCGCCGATGTGGCAAGCGCAGGGCCGAGCCCGACGCCAATGCAAGACGCGTTGACAGCATTGCAGCGCCGGATCGAGGCTGAGCAACAACGGCTGGCGCGAATTCCCACCCCGGTGGCGGTGCGTTGGAAAGGCAAAAAACTGGTCACCGTCGACGTGAGCCCAGATATCGCAGCGGTGGCCGTTGCCGACCTCAATCACAATGGGCGCGCGGAAATTTTTGTAGCAGGCAATAACGCGGTGGCGGTAATCGAATTGCAGCGGGTGCCCAAGGTGGTCGCTAGCGTGCGCTTCACCGATCCGTTGTTGCGGCGCAGTCGTCAGAATGTTGGCAGTGCGCTGCTGCAAGATGCGTCGATCGTTGTGCAAGTTACGTCGCACGCACTGCCATTGACGATCACATGGGATGGGCAAAACTATGCTGGCGCTGCTGGAAGCCCCGCCCTGTTTCAGTTTTGCAGTGACCGAGCCTTGCCGCTGGTTGCCGGACGCAATTGGTTTGATACCGGCGCGATCGGGCAAGGCGTGTACACCGAGTTGTGTCGCAACGACCTAGCGGACGCGCAAGGGCATTTGCCGTCGCTGGTGGTCAGCGTCTCGGAGCGCGATCAATTGCGGGTTGAAACCCGCCCGCACTGCGACGAGGCTTGTGGTGATGCGCAGGTCTACACGGTGCCAAGTGTTGGTTACGCAGTCGCGATCGACGATGTTGACCAAAATGGTATTGCCGAAGTTTACAGCACGGCTGCTATGGCGAACGCCGACGTTGTGAATGTTACCGAACTAGGGCCCGCGCCGCGTGCCTTGTGGAAACGGAAATTTACCAGCGGGGTGGTGGCGCTCGCAACCGGTGATTTCGACGGCGATGGCCGCCGCGATGTTTGGGCGCTGGTGCGTGCTGGCCGCCGCGTCGAAGTCTGGAGCTTGCAATGATGCGCAGGTTAGCGATCGGAAGCGTGGCGCTTGCAGTCAGCTTGCCGCAAGTTGCAAGCGCTGAAAGCCGCGCCAAATACGGCGGCACGCTTTCCGCATCGCTACCGAGCGACGTGACGCAAACCGACCCCGTGATGGCACGCAATTTTGCCGAAGCCACGTTGCTGGGCTTGTTACACGAAGGGTTGTATCGAAACACCGCGGATGGGCCAACCCCGATTCTTGCGAGTGCAGCGCCGGTGTTTGAAACCGCGACGCGTGTGCGTATCGCCCTGCGGCTGGGCGCAACCTTTCATGATGCGTCGCCGATTACCGCGAATGATGTGGTGGCATCATTGGAACGGGTGCGCACCAGCCCAAGTGGTTGGTTATTTGCAGCCGTGAGCAGCGTACGCGCCGACGGTGGTGCGATCGTATTGCAACTATCGCAGCCAACGCCAAATCTCGCTGCGTTGTTGACGTTGCCGCAAGCTGCCGTGACGCCAGGTGGTCGCGCCCCGAATGCCAGTGCACCGGTTGGCGCTGGCCCATTTATGTGGGGCAGTCGCGATGCGCAACGGCGCTTCATTGAGCTCAAAGCGTTCGATGGCCATGTCAATGGCCGGCCGTTCGTCGATAAACTGCGCTTGCACTGGTTTGCCGCCAGCGATGGCGAAGCCCGGCGATTTGAAACTGGTGCAGCGCATATTTCGCAGCGTGGTGCGACCGCGTTCTCCGGCGCGGCGCCGAAATTTGTTTCGTTTAATCTTGATTCGTTGCCGATCATTTTGAGTTTTGTTGGCTTTGGGCAACGGCATCCGCTGGCGCGGCATGAAGGCCTGCGGCGCGCCATTGATGCGGGTTTGGCGCGGACTGGCTTTGCTGCACTGGGCAGCGGCGAACGTGTGGTTGCGACACGCATTCCACTGGCAACTGCGGGCGGCAACGCCGTAGAGCCCACGCAGTTGGCAGGCGATATGCTTGCGGCGCAGCGGGCGTTCGCGACAGTCCCCAAAGCTGGCGGTGCGTTGGAGATCCTGGTGGATGCAAGCGCGCTTGATGATCGCGAAATTGCTGAGCGCGTCGTGCGCGTGCTCGACAAGCTCGGTGTGGTTGGTTCCGTGAGTGCGGTCGACAGCGCAACGTTCAATGATCGGTTAGCCAAGCACGCGTACGATGCCTACATTGGGCAACTCGTGCTGCCGCAAAATCTGGCGCCGTTGTGGTGGACGGCGAGCTATGCACTCGGCACCGGCCGGGCTGGCGAATCGGCGGCGACAATGGCAGCTACCTTCAGCAAAGACCTGCCAATCGTGCCGCTGTTTCATCGCAGCGTGCGCGCGTGGGCCCGCAACGACGTGTTGGGCTTGGGCTTCGATGGCTTGGCTCGGCTGACTCTCGATGACGCAACGCTGATCGGTGCGCCTTCCAAAACTGCGTCGGTGACACCATGAAGTTGCGCGCTCGATTTACCTTGGCGTTGGCGTTGGTAGCGTTGTTGCCAATTGCGGTTGCCGCTGTGGTTACGCGCGAAATGATTGCACGCAGCTTCCGGAACGAGTTTCGCGACAACCAGATGGCGGCGCGCCAAACCGTGGAGCGCGAAGTTGCGCGGTTGCAAGACGGCGTAGCGGAAGCCGCAAAAGCCTTGGCAGGGCGCGACCACCCGTTGACTGGCGGCATCTTGCGCGAACTGGTGAAGTCGAGCGGCACCCTCGACGGCGACGCGATGCGGCGCTTGCGTGAGCAAGGTGGTCCCGTCATGCGCGGCTTGGCGTTGGACATGTTGACGGTTACCAGCGCAAGCGATGAAGTTTTGCTGGCGCCGCACATGCGTGCGTCGGTGGGCGAAATCGATAGCAGCATTGCTGCCCGTGCTACGCAAACGAAAGGCCGCGTGATCTTTGCGGTTCAAAAGTTGATCGGCACGGTTGGCACGGAACAAGTGCTGATGGCCGAAGCAGCGCTGCCTGCAATCGACGGCAAAGCCTCCGTATCTGTCGATGTTGGCCGCAAAGTCACGGCTGATCTGCTGAGTTCGGCACGGCGACCAGGCCGGATTGATGCGCGCATTCGCATGGGCAACACGGTGCTGGTGGCACCCCTCGGGGACTGGGCCAAGTATGCTGCGAGCAACGTGCAAACGATATCGTTGCTTGCCGCCGATAGTCGCGTGGTCGGCACCATCGAAATCTATGTGTCCGACGGTGATTTGCAGCAGGTGTTGCGCAACGTCACGCTGGCATCGGCCGTGTTGGCAACCGGCGCATTGTTGGTGGTGGTATTGATCGGCACCTTGGTGGCGCGGCGAGTCACGCGTGATTTGGAAGTGTTAGCGCAAGGCTCATTGGCTGCCGCACGCGGCGATCTTGAGTACCGGGTGCCCGTGCGCGCGCAAGATGAGGTTGGCGCAGTGGCGCATTCGTTCAACTTCATGATGGAGGACCTTAAGGTTTCCAAAGAGCGCTTGGTGATCGCCGAACGCATCGCTGCGTGGCAAGAAATCGCGCGCCGCCTCGCGCACGAAATCAAAAATCCACTGACGCCGATTCAAATGGCAATGGATACCTTGCGTAAAACCTGGCGCAAAAAACATCCATCGTTCGATGAAATTCTCGAAGAATCGACCACCACGGTGCTGCAAGAAGCCGATCGGCTGAAGCGCATCGTGTCGGAGTTTTCCGACTTTGCACGAATGCCAAAACCTGAATTCGGCCCTGTATCGCTCAACGACGTGATCGAAAACGGCCTTGCACTGTATCAAGGCAGCGACGCAGTGAACGTGCAGCTTGCCGACTTACCCAAGATCGAAGCCGACCGGGGCCAACTGCAACAAGTGTTGTTGAACTTGGTTGAGAACGCACGCGATGCCGTGGCACAGCGTACCGCCAAAGATGGCGTACCAGGCAAGGTCACCGTGACGACGGCGATGGGCGCAAGCAAAGATCGCGTCGAATGGGTGGTGCAAGACAACGGCATAGGCGTACCTGCCGATGTGCGCGACAAAGTCTTCGCTCCGTATTTTTCGACCAAGTTATCGCAAGGCGGCACCGGCTTAGGCTTGGCGATCGTGCATCGCATCGTGTCCGACCACGGCGGCCGCATCAGCCTGTCCGATGTCGAAGGTGGCGGCGCTCGGTTTAGCATCGAGCTGCCGCTGCGTGCGGCCGATTCGTTGTTAGCGTCGCGGATCTAGGCTACTGCGGCGCGACGACTGGCTGGTCCGTCGGCGCAGTCGGTTCCATTTCGATTTCAGCATCGCCCGCCTGCCGCAAGGGGCTCGGGCTCGGCGGGCGATGCTGAAATCGAAAT
>JAKQOD010000552.1 GCA_029565465.1 Deltaproteobacteria bacterium | reverse complement strand
GCGAGGGCGTCGCGGTCAAACCGCGCATCAAGGCTAGCTTCGCCGTCGAGCGTGATGGTCGCGCCATTGGCGGCAATGCCCGGGCGCAACGCGACGACCACATCGCGAATCGCGCTGGCTAAGTCATCGACGCGTGGTTCGACACGAATGTTGCCACGCTCCAACTGCGAAACGCCTAACATATTCGAAACCACGCGGCCCAAGCGAGCCGCTTCGTCGGAGACTCGCCGCGCGTAGGTCGGCGCCTTGGTTGGATCACCAAGATTGTCTGCAAGCATATCGCCGTAGAGCTGCAGGCCTGCTAACGGCGTGCGCAATTCATGTGCGGCGCTCGCAGCAAAACGCGATTGCTGCCGGGCTAGCCGGTCGGTGCGTAGCAACACCCAAATTGCCAATGCCCCGCAGGCCGCCACCAAGAGCGCGAGTGGCACGAAGCTGTGCACAAACCCGGTAACTCGGGTTTCGCCGGCTGGCGCCAGGCTGGGGTAGGGCACGCGAATACTCCAAGCATTGTCGGCCCATGGCAACACCGCGTGCGCTTGCGTTGGCGTCGGTGTGGCTGTCGTAAGCTCGGCGCCCGGCGCGCGTTCGGCTAACCATTCCGCGATGGCCGCCGGATTGAGGGCCATGCCTTGGGTGAGGTCGCCGTCGGGCGTAACCACACGCCGCAACGCTACCAAGGTCGGCTCGCCGCGAACCGTTAGCACCTTGGGCTCGTACGCATACACGGTCACCATGAGCGGGCTGCTCGACGGCGTGGTTAGGATCGGCGCTTCGCTTTGCGGCCCGTTGGTCGGCGCTTGCCACGGTAGCTGCTGTTGCGCTTGCACGTAGACTTGGTTGGCATTGGTGTTTTGTTGATACTGATTCGGCGTCAACTGAATTTGTTGCGCGATGTTATCGGTTTGCGCTTGGGCCTCCTGGTTGCCGTTCGCTTGCGCGAGCGCCTGTTGCGGCGGCTGTTCCGGCGCCTGTTGCGGCGGCTGTTGCGGCGCCTTTTGCGGTGGGCGTTTAGTTCGGCGTTTGGTTGGCACCTGCGCAACCACCGGCGGTGTGGCCGGGGTGACCGGCGCGACTGCTGCGACGATGTTGTCTGCGACCTCGGTGAGATCTGCCCGCAACGCAACATCGGATGATGCGGCTTTGCTTAACTTCGGCAAGTCGTCGTTGATCGTTGGCATCGAAACTTGCCAGCCGCCACTTGGCTGCCGCGCAACTTGAAAATACGCGCGCACCAACGGATCGGTGGGGCCGTTGGCCAACGGCGAAGGTGCGACTGCAAGCCCCTGCGATGCCCCGCGTGGGTCATGAAACAAGTTCGAAAACTCGTAGTACGGTCGGCTGTTTTCGACGCGCTCGAGCTGCCGCAACGCTTCGCGTAACTGCTTGGCAATATCTGCAACCCGTGCATCGGTTTGTTGCCGCAGGCTGCTCACGCGTGCCCGGTCTTCGCTGCGTGCCGCACGATAGCCCGTCGAAAACCAGCCGATCAAGCCAACCGCGAGCCCCAGCACCAGCGCCAACGTTGCAAGCGAGGTCTTCATCGATTGCCCCACGCGTAGCCTGCGCCTTTGATTGAAACGATAATTGCTGGCAAGCCAGCGTCGCGTTCGATCTTTTTGCGCAGCACGGCAATGGCCATGTCGACTGCGCGCGTTTGCAAATCGCCCCGTTGGCCAAATACCTTTTCAAGAATTTCGGCGCGGCTCACCACGCCGCCGGCCCGCTCGTGCAGCAAGCGCAACATGCCTACTTCGCGCGGCGCTAGTTCTTGCACGTGGCCGTTCCGCGTCACCGTTAAGCGCGCGAAATCGAACACGGCACCGTCAACGCTGAGTTGCTCCAGTTGCGCTTGCGGTGCGCGCCGGCCCATGACCCGCACGCGCGCTAGCAGTTCTTTGGCTGAAAATGGCTTCGTTACATAGTCGTCGGCGCCGTCGGTGAGCCCCCTCACTTTGTCCGCTTCATCGCCACGTGCGGTAAGCATCATGATGGGCACGCCAGGCCGCGCCGCACGCACGCGCCGGCATATCTCGATACCAGGCAGGCCCGGCAACATCCAATCGAGCACAATCAAATCAAAACTTTCGCTCAAGGCTAACGCCAAGCCGCGCGTACCTTCGGCGGCGCTTTCGACGTGGTGGCCATCGCCGCTGAGCAAATCCACCAATCCCAGGCGCAGCGTAGGTTCATCTTCGACAAGCAATATCCGCACAGCTTCATGATGCCATGCGTAGGCGGGCTTTGGCGTCGTAACCGACCGTGCGTTTGTAAGGTGTGTGTAAGGCCGGTGGGGACGTCAACGCTTTGGCGGTTGCTGCCCGTATACGACTGTATCGGCCGGTTCAGGCCGCACGAAAGAGGCTGATTTTATGAAAACGTCCCACATGCTTAGTCTGTTGTGCTTGGTTAGCTCATTTGGCGGCGGCGCCGCTTGTTCGTCGACTAATGCGCGGCCCACCCCGGTCGAAATCTCCATGGCTGCGCCACGGGTACCACCGAGTTTCAGCGTAACCGGCGCCGCGAAAATGGAAATTGTGCCTGACTGCGCCGACGTTGCGATGACGATTTCGGGCGAAGGTGCCAAAAGCGCGGCTGCGGCGGCGATTTCGAAAGAACGCCAGCGCAAGTTGATCGAGTTGTTGCAAGCCGCTGGAGTGCAAGCCGGCGATATCAAGCTGTCGAGCGTGCAGCTGACGCCGGTAATTGAATACAACAAAAACGGCGAAGTGACCTCGCGCCGATTTCGATCGGAAACTCATGTGGTCGTGACGACCAAAGATTTTGCCAAAATTAGCGATATCTTCGACGCTGGCGCGGCGGCGGGCATCTCGACAATGTCGAGCAGCTTTCGCAAAGAGAGCCTCGATGAACTCAAAAAACAAGTGCGCGACATGGCGCTCAATGCAGCCAAGGCCAAAGCTAAACAGATGGCGGCCAATCTTGGCTTCGAAATTGGACCGGTGATCGGCGTGGTCGAAAATCCCGGCGGCTACATGTGGCAGAACGCGTATTTTCCGCAAGCAACGGCGAATATCGCGGCCGCGAGCTCCGTCGACGCGCAGGCCCCAGTTCGCCTCGGAGTGGATACCCAAGAATTGAACTTGGATATTGCGGTTACGTACGAATTTAAGCGCGCTTCGTAGGGGGCGCGGCTTGCCACGGCGCAATCAAGATTCGCTTGGCGATGGCTCCAAGCTGTCATCAATGCCGTACAAGCGCAGCTTCTTCCACAGCGTTGTGCGATTGATGCCGAGCATGAGCGCAGCCTTGGACTTTTGGCCATGGCAGTGTTCGAGCACGCGCAAGATGTGATTGCGTTCGAGTTCGTCGAGCGGCACCAAGCCAAGGTCGGTACTCGCCGGCGCAGCGTTCGCACTCAATGGCGGAGCTGCAAAATCGTTGCTGTCGAGCACATCGCTGCGTGCCATGATAGCGGCTCGCTCGACGATGTTTTTGAGTTCGCGCACGTTGCCGCGCCAAGCTCGATTGGTTAATTCTTGCATCGCCCGGTCGGTGATTTCGAAGCGGCCTCGCTCGGCGCGTTGTGCTGCTGCATCGGCGAAGTGCCGCACCAACAGCGGGATGTCGTCGCGCCGCTGCCGCAACGGCGGCACCTCAATCGTCACGACCGCCAAGCGATAATACAGGTCTTCGCGAAAGGTGCCGGCCGCAGCGCCAGCGGCCAGATCACGATTGGTCGCTGCGATGATGCGCGTGTTGACGATGGTTGCATTGGTGGCGCCCACCGCTTTGACTTCGCCCTCTTGCAGGGTACGTAACAATTTCGGCTGCAGCTCCAACGGTAACTCGCCAATCTCGTCGAGCATGATGGTGCCACCGTCGGCGACTACGAATAAGCCACGCTTGCTGCTGTCGGCGCCAGTGAAAGCGCCGCGCACATGGCCAAAAAGTTCCGAATCCAACAGATTGCCGACCAACGCACCGCAGTTCACCGGGACAAACGGCCCCGAAGCGCGGCGACCGGCGAAGTGGATCGCGCGCGCTACTAGTTCTTTGCCTGTGCCACTTTCCCCGGTAATCAAGACGGCGGCGTCGCTTGCCGCCACCCGATCGATGGTGCTGCGCAATTGCTGCATTGCTGCCGATGCGCCAATCATCGTGCCATATGCCAAGCTGCGCTTGAGTTCGCTGTGTTGTTTGCGCAGTTCATCTTCGGCAAGTGCCCGTGCCACCACCATGCGGAGTTCGTCGGGCGAAAACGGTTTGCCAAGGTAATCGCGAGCGCCTTGTTTCATGCCGCGCACCGCCGTGTCGATCGACGGATACGCGGTGATGAGGAGCACCGTTGGGCTTGGGTCGCCGGCCAAAAGTTTGGGCAGCAACGACACCCCGTCACCGTCGGGCAAGTTGATATCGCACAAGATCAACTGGTAGCGTTGTTTGGCCACCGCCACGGCTGCCCCAGCCGCGGTGTCAACGCTGTCGACCTGATAGCCGGCCCGGGACAGCACATCGGTGCACAACGCGCGGATGCCGCGTTCATCGTCGACAACTAGAATTCTGGCTTGGCTCATGTGGGCTCGCGATGCAGAGGTAACATGATGGCAAACGTTGCGCCACGAGGATATTCGGGGCTCGGTTCGCGCAGCTCGATCGAGCCGCCGGCGGTGCTGATGAGGTGTTTACACACGGCCAACCCCAAGCCGGTACCCGCCGCAGCTTGTTTGGTCGAAAAAAATGGATCGAAAATGCGTTGCCGATCGACGGTTGGCACGCCCGGCCCATCGTCGGAAACGATGATTTCGGCCGCGACATCACCAGCCGTTGGTCGGCCGGTAATGCGAATCGTGCCGCTGCCATTGGTTGCGTGAATGGCGTTTTGCAATAGGTTCACCAATACTTGCTCTAAGGCCCGGCCGGCGATCGTGACACGTAAGCTCGGTGCCACTTCGGTGCTGACACGCAGGGCTGATTTGCGCAATTGCGGCAACGCGAGCGACACGGCGTGGCCAACCGTGGCTTGCAAGTCGCAGTCGTTGTCGTTACCACCACTAACTTGGTCATCCACACTTTCCGCACGTGCGTAGCGTAGCAAGGCGCCGACGATCTTTTTCATCCGCTCGGCTTCGTCGGCAATCAATTGCAAGCCAGCATGGTCAGGGTGTTCGGCCGGTTTGTCTTCAAGCAACAGCTGAGCGTAGCCCATGACGGTCGTGAGCGGATTGTTGATTTCATGCGCCAACTGCGCGGACATCACACCGACCGACGCTAACCGATCGCCGCGCGCTAGTGCGGCTTGGAGGTGGGCGCGTTCGGCCACCCGTTCGGCCATTTCATCAAGCCGCTTGGCCAACACGCCGATTTCGCCGGGGCCGTTGATGCGCGTCGTGGCGTTTGGCGTTGGGGCGTCGCTTGGGTCGCTGCCACCACGTGCTTGGGCAATTGCATCGGCACGTTGTGCCAACGCCGTGAGGGGGCGGGTCAACCGATTCGCGAACCAGCCGCCCACAAACAGCGCCAACCCAAGCGCAACAACACCTACAACCACGGTGTCGCGCGCGGTTGCACGTGCCAACCGATAAGCATCCGCCGTCGGCTGTTGATGCACGATGACCCAATTGACGCCACGCTGCGATTGAAAGCCCGAGAGGTTGCGATACGCCGTAACCCAGTCCTGCTGTTCAAACGTGCCTTCAAATATATCGGCTTGAGCCAACTGCAAGGCATGGTCAACAGCTGGTTGAGCGTCAGGCCGTGTGCCGTCGCTGCTTGCGATTGGTGTGCCGTCGCTGTCGAGGACCAACATGCGTGCGCCGGGACCCAGCCGTGCGGCCGACACGCGGGCGCGCACAAAATCCAGATCGAGCGCACAGGCCACCACGCCGACCAATTCGCCAGTGCGACTGCGTGCTTGGACGACCAAAAATACCGTTGCGCGACCGTTGACCTGCACGACGTCACCAACGTAACCGCCGAAGCTGTCGCGGCCGAGTTCGACGCCAGGCGGCAAGGCATCGCCAGCGAGCAGGGTGCCTGCATGGGATGCAAAACTCACGCTTGCCAGCATTGGCACGCTGCGGCGCAGCCGACGGATCCGGCGTTCATTCGTCGTTGCGTTCGCTGGCACGGCGCCGGCCATGGCATCAGCCCATTCGGCGGCTGCGAATTCGACGGTGCGTCGAGCATCTTGCAACGCAACGTCGAGGCCAGCACCGATTGCCCGAATATGCGCCAACGCGCCGGCATCAACTTCTTGTTTGACATTGCTACGCGCGCGCCAAATTGCCATGGCGCCGACGATCAACACGGGCACCGTAACTGCAATCGCCAACGTCAGCAGCACCCGCCATCGCAATTTCATGGCTGTCCGCCTAACACCCGAGTCCAACTACGCACCAGGCCGGCGGCGGCTTCATCGGCGGTGGCTTCGTGGTCAATGACGGCCATCATCGCAGGCGCAAGGTCATCGAATAAACGTGGGGTGGCGGCGGCCTGCGGCAGCGGTTCGCCACTTTGGAGTGCAGCGCGGATCGCCTGTAAGCGTCCTGGGAGCTGCGGATCCGCGACGGCAGCCGGCGAGACCAAACCATCTTGTTCAGCCAACCGCAGCAGCGCAGCGGGGCTTGTAAGCGTGGCCACTAATTGCCAAGCCCGCACGCTGTGTACTGCACACCGTGGCACCACAAAAAGTTGGGCGCCCACCGGTGCTTGCGGTAGCGCCGTGACTGCAACGTCGAGCTCCGGCGCAAGCTCGCCAAGTTGCCAGCTGCCTGCGATCCAATACCCCACGTTACCGTCGACGAAGCGGCTGGCTTCGATTGTGGCTTCGGTCCCGTTGGGTGGCCGCGGTGCTGCGGCTCCCGCAAAAAGATCGGCAAATGTGGCCAGCGCGCGTGCCAACGCCGCCTGTTGCTCCGTGAGTTGCGCCACCGTCGGCAAGCCGCTGTGGAAGAGCGTGGTTTCAGAGCGCAACCATGGCACCATCCAATAGCCGTCGGCGCGTAGCTGCATGCGCCATTGATTGGCGCGGGTCGGCTGCTGCGCAATCGCGCCGAGCAGTGCTGCGATGGTGGTTGCCGTTGGTGGCGGTAGCGGCGGGCGTCGCGCTACCACCAATCCATCGATGCTATGTGGCACCGCCCACAGCTGGCTGTGATATGACGCCAAGGCTTGCGCGATCGGCGTCCAGTCAGCCGCTCGAAAATTCGATGGCGGGGGCTGCAACAAGTCCGCGTCGACCAATTCAGGCAACCAGGTCGCATCAATGCGTGCGAGATCGGGACAGTGTTCCGGCGAGGCCACATTGGCGCGCAGCACCTGCCGGCCACGCGCAAATGGCACTGCCACCAAGTCGACATCAGAGAATTTCTGCGCCAACAGCGCTGCGACATGGCTGGCCTGCCGCGGGCTAAACGTATGTAGAAAGCGCACGCGATGGTCAGCGGTGGGGCTGGCGTCAGGGCGGCAAGCGGCGCCGGCAACAACGCTCACGACGAACGCAAAGCTGCGCCACCAGCACAATGATGTGCGTTGGTCAGTGAGGCCCCGGCGCGTGCGCGGTTGCATTGCTACGAATCATCACCCGAAACCGACCGCGACGGGAATGCAGTTGTGCTACTTAGCGCCGACGCTTATGCAAAGTATGACTGGCCACGGCCGCGCCACCGATTCGTCGGGCGTAGTGACGATCGAGCTGCGCACGGTGAATCACCGCCATCTCGATATCAAATTGAATGTCGCCATGTTCTCGGCGGCGCTCGAAGAGGTGGTGACGCGCGAATTGCGTCGGCAACTCCACCGCGGCGCATTAACGCTCAACCTAAGCGTTGCCAGCACGGCTACCAGTAACGATGCCAGCGGTCTGGATACCGACCGTGCGGTGGCGGTGTTTCAAGAACTCGTCACGCTCGCCCGCACGTTGGGCACGGAGCCGCCAACGCTGGCCATGGTGGTGGCGAACCCACTGGTGTGGCGGGCGCGTGCAGCACCGGTTGATGCTGCGAAGCTAGAAGGGGCCGTGTCGGAAGCCTTGGCGCAAGCGCTTGCAGCCTTGGTCGCCATGCGGCAAACCGAAGGCGCCGCGTTGCGCGCCGACGTAGCTGGTCGATTGCAACAACTGCGACAAGAAGCCGCCGCGATTAACCTGCTTGCGGCCGACGTGCCTGCGATGTTGCGGCAGCGTTTGCTCGACCGGTTGAACAAGATCTCCGATGTGGCAGTGCCAGTTGACCCATCCCGACTTGCCCAAGAAGTCGTATTTCACGTCGATCGCGCTGATATCAGCGAAGAAGTAGCCCGACTGCAGTCCCATTTTGAGCAGGTCGAAACAGCCTTACACGCGGACGAACCGGTAGGTCGACGCTTGGACTTTTTGGTCCAAGAAATTGGGCGAGAGCTATCCACCATAGGGGCCAAATCGGCTAGCGCCGAGATCAGCCATCATGTGGTAGCTGCAAAGACTGTGTTGGAGAAGTTGCGCGAACAGGTCCAGAACGTGGAATGATACCCCCCGTGCCAACTGTAGATCGCGGCATTTTAGTGATTGTGTCGTCGCCGTCAGGCGCTGGCAAAACTACGCTTACTCGGCGGCTGTTGGCCGAGTTTGGCAACCTAGGATTTTCGATTTCGTACACGACGCGGCCCATTCGCCCCGGCGAAGTTGACGGTTCCGATTACCATTTTGTCAGTGCCGAGACGTTCGAAGCCATGGTTGAACGCGGCGAATTTGCTGAATACGCATGGGTCCACGGCAACCGCTATGGCACTGCGCGTGGCCCCATCAACGCAGCGTTGGATGCGGGCCGTGACCTCATTTTTGATGTTGATTGGCAAGGCGGTGGAGCGCTGGCTGATCAATGGCCGGCGGACGCCTTAAAGATATTTATTTTGCCCCCCGATCTCAATGCGCTCGCCGAACGGCTGCGCCGTCGTGCCACCGACGCGCCGGAAGTGATCGATCGCCGCTTGCACAAAGCGATCGAAGAACTCGCGCATTTTCACGAATACCAACACCTCATCGTCAACGATGACGTGGATCGCGCGTACAAGGTTTTACGCGCGGTTTACCTAACGCGTCGATATGGCCGGATGGATCGCAGCGATGTGCCGCATCCGCTCGCGGCCTTGGCGATGCAAGTCGATGAAAGTTTGCGCAGCGGCGCCGAC
>JAKQOD010000537.1 GCA_029565465.1 Deltaproteobacteria bacterium | reverse complement strand
CGGGTTTCGTTGATCCATTGGGCGTACGCTGCGGTGCCGATCGCGGCTTCGTACACCAAGGCGCATCGCGCCAGCCGGATGGCTTCAAGCGGCTTGGGTGGCGAGCTGCTGACGAAACTGTTGCAGAACTCGGCATGGCTGCGGCCCGCCGCATCTGCGATAGCTTCGATCTCCGGATCGCGGGTTGCCAGTTTGCGGCCTTGCGCTAAGGCTGCCAAACACTGCGGCATGTTGTCATGTGCGGTTGCGGCAAAGTCGCATTGTGATTTAGCTGCCACCCGCAGCGATTGCATGGCGTTGCGTTCGGCATCCGTCGAGCGTTTACATACGTCAGCATCTTTGCGATCTGCGGCACAGGCTTCGCGCAACGCTAATGCTTCACCCGCAAGGTCACCTACTTTGCGGGCAGCCGCAGCGCGTTTGAGCGCCGCGTCTTTGGCTGGATTGCCGGCGCAACCCGCAATGGCGATCAGCACAGCGACGAGCCCCGAGGCGGCCACATGAACTCGAATAGGAGGCGCGAACTTCATCGTGGGCATTGGACCGCAGAAACGAGCCGCGATTCAAGCCGTGGTGCACTTTCAGCCAGCAAAGTTCGCAGCGGCACCTGCCAAGGTCAACGACCAGACTTGAAAGATCACAGCGATACCTAAGGCCAAGCAGAACAAGCGCAGACCGCGACGGCCAGCCATTTGACGAGCAACAATTTGTTGTAAGCGGGTATTGGTCATCGTGAACTCCTACGGCGACATGCCGTGCAGCGAGCTATTCCACGATCTGGGCCAACTTTGCCGATGCTGTAACCTATTGAAATTGCTTACATGCTGCCGTCGGAGGAGGCTAACGTAGGCAATATCGGGCTGTCGCACGCGTGTCGCAGCGACCGTCTCATGCGGTGGTCATTTCTTCGTTGCGGATGCATATGGTGTGGCTTCGGCCAGCGCCAATGCGGGGGCGGCGCTGCTGGTTAGGCCAAAGCTCTCGTCGGCATTGGGGAAGGTGCCATTACGGACTTCCGTCACATAATCGCCGACCGCGCTGCGGATTTTGCCGGCCAAGGTTTCGAACCGACGCACAAATTTTGGTTGAAACGCTTCGTCCATGCCCAACAGATCGTTGATCACCAACACTTGGCCATCGCAACCGGGCCCAGCCCCAATGCCAATGGTAGGCACGGTAAGCGCTGCCGAAATTTCGGTTGCGATCGGCGCTGGCACGCCTTCAATCACAATCGCGTACGCACCGGCGGCTTGCAATGCGAGCGCATCCTCCAGCAAGCGTTTGTTGCCGCCGACTTCGCGGCCTTGCACTTTGAAGCCGCCTTGCTGATGTACGCTTTGCGGTAGCAACCCGATATGGCCCATGACAGGGATGCCGCAACTCACCAAGCGCTGCACCAGCTCGGCGTGAATCGCGCCTCCTTCGAGTTTCACCGCATGACAGCCGCCTTCTTTCATCAAGCGACCCGCGTTGGTAAGCCCTTGCTCGATGCTGACTTGATAACTCATAAACGGCATATCACCGACGATTTGCGCGCGCTTGGCGCCCCGTGCCACCGCTCGGCACCAGAACAACATTTCTTCCATCGTGACCGGCAGGGTGTTTTCGTAGCCCGCCGACACCATGCCTCCGGAATCGCCAACTAACAGAATGTCGACGCCGGCTTCGTCGAGCAACCGCGCAAAGGTGGCGTCGTACGCGGTAAGCATGGCGATTTTTTCGCCACGCGCTTTTTGGTTACGAAGGCTTGGGACGGTAACACGTGGCGTTTTCATAGGGATCCTTGCGTTCGAGGCTCAACAACGTAACCAAAGCGAGTGTCGCGGACGGTCGTGTTTCATTGCGACTTTCGTGCGGAGTGTGGCGCTGGCACTGGCACTGGCTCTGCTTTGGGCCCAGCTGCAATCACGGCGAAAGTTACGGTCTGGCGCACGCCGGGCTCGGTGGCCGGAGGCAATACGATGCGTTGCGCGTTGCTGCTCAAACAGCTAAACATTGCCGCTGTTGTGGTCGCATCGAGGGTATCGCCGGGATAGTCAATCGACACGGCGATCGGTTCGCCACCGTCGGCCAGATCGGGCCGCCCCGCGGGGAGGTCGAACACGGTTGGCTTACGCAGCGTTGTGGGGGCCGGTTTGATCACACGCGCGGGCAGCCCGACGATGATCACGCGGAATACGGTGCGTGGCGCTGTGACGACGCACTGTTGCAGGGCAGGCAACAGGCTGCGAATTTGCGCGTCGAGCGTGCCGGGTTTCTTTTCGATCACGCTGTGCAAGCCGACGCGGGTTGGCAACTTAGGCAACAGGCTGTTGATGTGTTCATCAGCACGGCCGCGCCACGGCGAATTGGGGGCCCACTGCAAAAAATCGCGAAACGCGGCGATTGCGGTTTCGAAGCCTGCCGCATAATAGGTGCGAACGCCGAACGAGCGCAGGTTGCGTGCGGTTGCGGCGGCTGCAAGCCCACGTAGATAGGCGTCGTTGCCTTCAAATAAGGCTGGAATACGAGGCGCCAACACTTCACGTTGTTGGTCAGCTGCTAATTCGGCAATCAACTTTTGCGCCCGCACGGTTCGGCCCATGCGGTCGAGCGTCATGGCCAACCACCAGCGGGCGCGATTGCCAGCTTGCATCGTACCATCGGCACGCAGGCCTTCGGCTAACGTTTTGAATGCTGCCGCCGCGTCGCTGATGCGGCCCAGTTCTAAGCACAATTCGCCATGCAGCAACCACGCTGGTTCAACGTTGCGCCACTGCTCTGCCGACGTTGGCACTTGGTTGATTACTCGTTGCAAAACTTGTTCAGCGTCGTCGAGGCGTCCTTGTTTGATCAAGCATGCAGCATAGTGGACTTCATCGGTGTCGCCTTTGCGCAGCGGTGGTACGTCGCTGGGCAGCTTGGCAAAAACCTTGGTGAAGCTTTGCACGCACGTTGGCCAATCGCGCAGCGTCGCCGACAATGCGCCGTGCAAGCGCCAATAGACGACGTTGTCGCCCGCGATCGTGGTGATGCTTTGCAGCTTCTGCAGCGCTGCATTGGCGTCGTTGTCATTGTACAACCGTAAGGCTGCTGCCAAGGTTGCGTCGAGCGCACGGCGTTCTGGATCGAGCGCGCTGGTCCACAACAACGACATGTTGTCGCTTTCGGCATCCGGGTCATCGTTAGGCAGCTCATCAGCGCGCGCGGGCCTGAGCGTTGCGAGCGTTGCAAGCGTTGCAACAGCAGTCAGCAGGTTGAGCGATCGCAGCGCTATCATTTAGCCCCCGCAGCACGGTTGGTTGTGCGCAAATTCGCTTTGTTCTGTTTGGCACGGGCATCGAAGCGTGGATGGGCACCGGACTTGACGAAGAGGTCGTATTCTTGCGCTGCGATCAACGGAAATCCTTGCGCATCGTGGATCAAAGCTTTGTAGTAGTGCACTTCACCTTCTGGCACATAGTAGGTACTGCGCCGCGCCACGCTGCGTTGCCATTCTTCTAACGCTTCGGGGGTTAACGCGCGAATCAGCTGCCGCGCTTGTTGCCCTTGCGCAGCGCGATCGAGCGCGACCGCGAGGCCCAGGGTCGAACTTACATCCGAACCAGCCACCACGGCTTGCGAGTACGCGACAATGGCGCGGTTAACGTCGCCGAGCATCATGAAAATCTCGGCGAGGTTTGGCAGCGTCGTGCGATTGATGTATTGCGGATCCGAGCGCTCGATGATTTCAGCGTAGACCGCGACAGCTTGTTGCAATTCTTCGGGACCGGTAATTTTGGTCAACATGGTGGCCAAAGTGCTCAAGCATTCGTCGGTGCGTGGGTCGAGTGGCGCAAGTTTGGTAAAGCTCAAGAGCGCACGTGCGGCTTCGCGGGCCCGGGTTTTGTCGAAGGCAAAATCCGCCTTACACCAGCGGCTGCTCTGCGGGTTGGCGCTGCTGAGCGAGCACTCCGAACCGATCGTGGCGAGCGCGTTGCCCAAGTGAAAATAGGCCTCCGCCAGCTCCGGCGCAAATGCGATTGCTTGCCGGTATTGTTCGAGGGCTGACTTGAGATTGCTGCGGTGCTCTTGCTCATTTTGCACGGTGCCTAGCGCGATCACGAGCAAGTCATCGGCGGTTGTGATCATCGCATCATAGCGCTGTTGCCGTTGGACCGCGGCATCGGCGGCGGCGCGGTCCCAGA
>JAKQOD010000521.1 GCA_029565465.1 Deltaproteobacteria bacterium | reverse complement strand
CGAAAAGATTGCTCGTAGACGCAACTCGCCAGCAATGCCACGGCGTCAAGCGGCGACGCACTAGCCGCGGTCGCGCGGGCCAAGAGGTCGATTCGTGCCACTTCTGTTTTTGGATCCGCCACAGCTATTCGCTACCATGATGGTAGGAGCGTTCGTAATGGTTAAAAGTGGCATGATTTTCCTACCTGCGAGAGTCCGATGCTAACGTTGCGAAGCGAATGCCGCGGTCTCCAACCATCGAACCAGCCAAGTTAACGCGCTATGCGTCGCCCCTGCGCTATCCTGGCGGTAAGGCAAAGTTAGCCAACTTCATTGCGGCTTTGGTTGAGCGAAACTCGCTCGCCGGTGGACACTATGTAGAGCCATATGCTGGCGGGGCAAGTGTTGCCTTGGCGCTGGTGCTTCGAGGTCTTGTTTCACGGGCTTATATCAACGATGTTGACCCAGCTGTGTATTCGTTCTGGCACAGCGTCATCAGAGAGCCGGAGGCTCTGTGCCGTTTAATTGCGGATACCAAAGTTACAGTGGATGAGTGGCAGCGGCAGAAATTGATTCAGCGCGACCATGCAGGGCATTCAACGTTGAGCCTTGGGTTCTCGACGTTCTTTTTGAACCGAACCAATCGTTCCGGAATTATTTCGAGCGCAGGGATGATAGGCGGCGCTGGCCAGGCTGGTTCCTGGAAACTTGATGCTCGGTACAATAAAGCCGAACTTATTGCGCGCATTGAACGCATTGCTCGGGTTGCCGATCGCCTTCGGCTCTATCGAAGTGACGCCGCAAAGTTGCTACAAAGATTGATCCCAAAGCTCTCATCCAAGAGCTTCATGTATTTGGACCCTCCATACTATGTGAAGGGGACAAGTCGCCTCTACGCAAATTGTTACGAGCACAACGACCATCTTAAGATTGCAGAGTTAGTGCGCACAGCGCGAACTCCTTGGCTGGTGTCGTACGACGACCAGGTTCAGATTCGCGCGATGTATGCCGGATTTCGGTGTCGACGGTTTCATCTGCGTTACACGGCCCGAGATCGTTATGAAGGAGCGGAGGTATTGGTATTCAGCAATCTGCTTCGTGTGCCGCGGAGCATAGTCTAGGATGGAGCAATATGAAGAAGGACGATGACAAGGGGACGACAACGTTGAGCGTGAGCATGGTGACGCAGGGTAAGACTAAGTTCTTCACTCTGACTATGCCCATCGAGGTTCTCGCGGAATGTGCCACTGTGGAAACTCGGACAATAAACCCGATCGAAGGATTTCAGCGTCATCTGGATGAGCGGCGAGCGGAGGAGATTGCACGATACGTCGACGAAGGGAATAGCATCCCCAACTCCATTGTTCTGTCAGCGCAAGCCGCGTCGAATCTTAAATACACCAGAGCGAAACGATCGATAACTTTTACGCGGACGCGGGCGTCGTTCTTCATTGTTGACGGCCAACATCGCGTTTTTGGATTTTCGAAAGCCAAAACGAAAACCCTGCGAGTGCCGGTCGTTATCTACGACGGGTTGACGCGTGCGCAGGAATGCAAACTATTCATAGATATCAATACGAAGCAGCGCCCGGTGCCGAATGCTCTTCTCCTTGACATCAAGGGTTTAGCTGAAGCGGAAACAGATGAAGAATCTCTGCTTCGCGACATTTTTGATCGTTTCGACACAGACGCGTCAAGCCCCTTGTTTGGGTACATGTCAGCGGCTGAGTCGAAAGCCGGGGCCATTTCTCGGGTCACGTTCAATGCGGCAGTAAAGTCAATTTTTCACGTCTTTGATGACAAGGACCTTGAAGGCGTGTTTGAGCCACTATCGGCATATCTAGCGGCATGGCGGGCTATTCTTCGACGAAACGACGCGAGCGATCTGTTACTTAAGCCAACAGTCTTCAAGGCGATTATTCAGTTGTTTCCAGATGTCGCGGAACGCGTAGCTGCGCGCAGCGAAGAATACCTGGTTCCCAACTTCGAAGCTGTGATGACAGCACTGGACTCTGCGAAAACGCCTAAGCTGTTTGCTAAACATGGTGGAAAGTTTCGCGACCTTCACGAGTTGCTAAAAACAGAACTTACCAAAGGGTTCAGGGTCCGTTCGAAGTGACCATCTTAGTTGAAACACTGCGCCCGCTATTCGCGCCGGGGGTTATGAGCGCGCGCGCACGCAATTCGACGTCTTTCCACAGCTTGCTATGTGATAGCAAAATCGGTTTTTTTGTGAATCATGGATCGGGTTGGTGGGATCTGGACTTTGGCGAGAAGGATCGCCTTGCAGGATACTTGGCCTATGATTCGAACCGGATGGGCGGTGTAGCCTTTCAGAGTTTCGAGACCGCGCGGGTTGGGATGAAGGACAGGCTTCGTGTGCCTTGGGCACTTATTCAAGCTTACTATGCCGCCTACTATGCGGGGCACGCTGTGCTTTGTATATTTGGACGGAACTCCAAACAGCTTGACAGTTCCGTTGTCTCTTATCTAAATCGCATTTTCAAAGCCCAAGCCAATCCGCCGCCTCAACTTGCGGCAGGCTTGCACCTCATTGCAGCGGACGTTGGAGGGACGCGCATTACGCTTTCTCCCTTGCCAGCGGGCAAATCGCATCAACGCTTCTGGGAATTGTTTCACAGCGAGATTCGTCGAGTTAGCAACGACGTGCTCAGGCTCAATGCTCCACAGCAAGACACTCAAGACACTTCTGTAAAGCTTGCCGCCCTTCTGTCCTCGATGGAAGGACCGCAACAGCACAAAGGATGGCTTAGTCAAGTCAGGAACGAGGTTCAGTACAAACACGAACGTGACGTGTGGTGGTTTACCAAAAAAACGCGCGACCCTAATGCGAACGCCCTGAGCGGAATCATGAATACGTGGCGCGCCGATCCAATGGATATTGAGTTGAGCTCACTGCCAGATGAACTTACACGGTTCATTGCCAGTTGCACGTTCCTGGTGTCGTTGTGTCGAAGCGTACTAGAAGAGGTTGGTAAACATGGAAAATTTCAGCCTCCCGCATTGGCGTTTCCTTCATTGCGCAAGTGATGATCTAGGAAAGGAGCAGCAGTGGTTGAGCTGACTGGACGGCCTAGGTGGCACCCGCACGAGGGTCGCGCCTGCTCTACGTCACGTGTCGAAGCCACCAGGTTGCGTAGGATCGCATGTGATCAACAAAGGAGTTGGTCGGCAGGCCTGGTGCATCGAAGCCGACAATCGATACGCCTGCGGGCTGGTTCACGAAGAGGTAGTAGTTGAAGTCCCCGTAGCCTTGTTGAAAAATCACGGCCTTTTCGTATCGATCCGCAAGCTCAATGTTGCGCATGTCATCGCGTATGGTTGCCACCAGGTTTTGGGTCGCGCGCAACGTTTGGGCTGGTCGCAAGAAACTAAACCAAGAATCTACGCCTGCAGGCCCTGGATGCAGATGCACGCGCGGATCAGGATCGATAAACGCAGGATCGCTTGGCGACTTGGCGTTATCGTCGTAGCGCGAACGATCGATGGGTTTCGTAAGGTAGAGGATGCCTTCCTCGGCAAGCATGGCGCGATAAGCGGCTGGCAATGGCGCACCAAGGCGTTGTTCCATTTGGGTCAGTTCAGCCTCTGTCCAGTCATTCGATTGGTAGATCGCATAGGGCTTCGTTGCGCCCCGCAATGCGTCACAAAGTGCTTCAAAAGCTTCTGACATTGGCATTTCCTTTAGCGCAAAACGCGTGGCTTGGTTGCGCGCGAGATGCTGCATTTTACGTGCAACCATTGCGGCTCGCACCCGGTTCGGCAGTGGATCGGGAGACTGGCACCCGCATGTCAGCACGAACAGTGCGAGCATCCACCGACCGCGGCAGCGTGATCTTGTGACTCGAACGTGGGCAGCTGGCGCGGCGGTAGCCAGCCCTCCATTCACCAACTACCCTGGATATTCACATCAATGCGGCAACGTTGTACTTTATACTAGTACAACTGTGTTTCTTATATTAACATACACATGTGATAACAAACGCCGTCATTGCCCAGGTGTTGCGCGATCGGCGCCGCCTCAACACGGCACGCGCGGCCACTGCACGCGCACTTACTGTCGATCATCGCCGGCTGCGAGGCTTCGCCGTGGTGTTAACCGGCGTGCGTCGTGCCGGCAAAAGTACGCTGCTGCAAATGATTGGCAATGATAAAGCCGGTGTGCTGCACGCTGACTTTGAAGATCCGCGCTTGTTCGGCTTTGGCGGCGAACACGTTGCTGCATTTCTGGACGTTTGCACGGAACTGAAATGCAAAACGTTGCTGCTCGACGAAGTGCAAGTGATGCAAGCCTGGCCCTTGCTCGTACGCGGCGCGCTCGATCGCAACATCGCCGTCTACGTCACCGGGTCAAATGCATCGTTGATCGCCAAAGACGTAAGCGCCAAGCTGACCGGGCGGCATCTTAGCAGCGAAGTGTTCCCGTTCTCGTTCGCGGAATATTGTGCGTTTCGCAAGCAGCCGCTAAGCGAACCAGCGTTTCGGGCCTACCTCGACGACGGCGGTTTTCCTGGCTATTTGCGCACAGATGAACCTGCGCTGCTCCGTGAACTGTTGCGCGACATCATCTACCGCGACATTGCCGAACGCTATCAGATCCGGCAATCACGTCACTTGATGAGCGTCGCGCTCTACGTGATGGCCAATTTGGGTCTGCCTGCATCGTTTCATAAACTCGCCAAGGCGCTCAATATCCCTACCGTTGGTCAAGTAAGCCGTTACTGCGAGTACCTCGAAGACGCCTATCTCATCTTCGGCCTACCCAAATTTGAACCGTCGGTAAAAAAGCGGGTCGTCGCGCCGCGCAAATACTACACCGTCGACAACGGCCTACGGCAAGCCAACGTCGTCGAAGCTCCCGTCGATCTCGGCCGGCGCTGCGAAAATGCGGTTTACCTCGCGCTGCGCGCCTGCACCAAAGATCTCGCGTATGCCGCTGAGACTGATCGATGGGAATGTGACTTCATTACCAAGCACGCCGCTATTCAAGTTTGCGCTGACCTCACCGATGACAACCTGCGGCGCGAAGTCGCGGGCCTGGTTGGTGCCAGCCGGCAAACCAAGCGCAAGCGTGCGCTACTGCTCACGCTGAGCCGCACCGATACCATCAACGAAGGCGGAGTCAACATCGACGTGATGCCGATTTGGAAATGGCTCAAGCAGAACGGCCCACAAGCGGCCACGTTGTGATTCCATTCAATGGCATTGTCCCGGCACCTTATGACCGACCTGCGCCCGACAATCGAAACACCGCGGCTACGACTGCGGCCATTCGCGCTCTCCGATGCACCACGAGTGCAACAACTGGCGGGGCATCCCGATGTCGCAGCGACGACGGCATATGTGCCGCATCCTTATCCCGACGGTGCAGCGG
Organism: Deltaproteobacteria bacterium; assembly: GCA_029565465.1. Taxonomy (GTDB): domain Bacteria; phylum Myxococcota_A; class Polyangia; order Haliangiales; family Haliangiaceae; genus JABFXX01. Next base: position 22,495 of record JAKQOD010000521.1, on the reverse strand, counting down.
AAGAATGGATCGGCGAACACGCAGAAAATTATCAGCGTGGTTATGCCGTGCAATTTGCGATCGTGCTCAAAACGACCGATGAGCTGATCGGTTGCATCGACCTCGTCGATATCTCGAAGGTGCATCGCAAAGCCGAGCTTGGTTATTGGATCGGCGTTCCGTATTGGCGCCACGGCTATTGCTCGGAAGCTGCAAGCGCGTTGGTTGCCTACGGCTTCGAACAGTTGCACCTCAACAAGATCACCGCGCGTCACATGACTGCGAATCCAGCGTCGGGCCGGGTGATGCGCAATGCGCAACTCAAACACGAAGGCACGCTGCGCCAAGAGTTCTACAAAGGCAACCGCTACTTCGACATCGAAGTCTATGGCGTTTTGCGCGAAGACTTTCAGCGCCGTTAGCGCACCGTGGTTACCGGCATTGCCGAACTCGCATCAAAGTTGAACGTTCCTGCGGGCACTCGCAACGGGTGAGTAACCACGTCGATCGCCTCGCAGGCGCCATTCGCGCGCCGCTCGTAGGCCGCCGTCGGCGCACCGGCAGTGCCGTACGTAATCACTTGAAACGCAAGGCCATCGCAGGTGCCGCTAAATGGCGCCGTTGGATACCATGTCGCACCACCGCGCTCGCGGCAGTCGCTAACGACGTACCGCGGTGTCGAACCACACGTGGCGTCGGTGTAGATGGGAAAGAAGTTGCTCGTCCAAACTGGCCCGCAAATTTGGCGTTTGCTTGCAGCGTCGACAAACGGAGTACACTTAGCATCCACAGCGGTATCCCAAAAAAAATAGTCTTCAAAGTCCTCGCCGCTGGTTGTACGCCACACCAACGGGCGCACGCGGCTTGTCCCTGGCCCTACCGTTGGCGACGCCACAGGATAGTCCGCGATATGATCTTGGCCCGGCCGAAACGCCAACAACGTCGTGGTCATCGTTACACACGTGCCATTGACGTCCCGCTGAAATAACGGCCCACTGAAAGCAGCGCCCAGCGTCAGCACGCGTGGGTGATCGTCACACAACGTTGGCTGCTTCACGACAACATTGCTCACCTGTTGGTTCACTAGCACAACTTCGTCGCTACAGGCCGCGTCAGCATATGCAAGCACGCCGACTGTCGCATCATCAATGCAGCGGCGTTCGTCGACGTTGGTGTCAAGCCACGCGCACTTTTTGCCGGTTGCATTGTTAACAACTGTACTCTCCCGTACGCGCGCACCGTCGTCGGCCACCGTTTCCAGATATGAAAACTCGCGTCCGGCGGTTTGCTCTTCGTGCGAACCGACGAAGCGCGTCACCTCCACCGCCGGTCCAATGTCGAACAATGCGAGCTCGGGCGCGTCGCGCACGACGCAAGAACCGGCGGTCAGAATATAGGTAGGTCCCAGATGTGGCGTGATGACATGTGCCGTTTTGGTTTGGTTGTTGTAAATGTAACCCGGCGTTGTGCCACAACCCGTCAACCGAAATTGGTGTGTCGATGCCAATGGCACGGTGCACTGCGGATCAGCATTGAGGTTGGTGGTACCGATCGCGTACGGCATGCAACGCTGCCCCATCGGCGTATCCATAAAGTCGCAATCAAGATCCAGCAACATGTCATGCCATCCCACCAACCGATCGACATCGCCAACCTGCTGTCGAATGGCGCGCAAGCGCGTCCCATTCACAAACGCCGCGGGTGGTGGCCCGAATGTTTCGGCATCGATTGCGGCGTCGGGTTCAGTTTGGTTTGACGTCGACGAAAAGCCCACCCGACCACATCCAGTCAACAACGCCACCGCAAGTACAATGCCGCCCAAACGCGGACGAAGCACCGTAAAGCAACTCGTCCTCATCACCTACCACCCTAGCATATTTGCCAGGTCGGATCTGCCGCCTTCATTGCGGAGACGCATTGAACGCCATGTTACCGTTCGCCGATGAACATCTTTCAACAATCGATTCCGCCGATGAAACAAACGCTCACCAACATGCTCGGTTGGTTGGACCTCGCTGCAAAATACGCCGAAACGAAGAAGTTCGACGTCGACACGCTGTGCGCAGCGCGCCTAGCACCCGACATGTACCCGTTGACCAAGCAAGTGCAAGCCGCGTGTGACACTGCCAAGTTCACGGCGGCGCGGTTGTCGGGCAACACACCACCTGTGCATCCGGACACCGAAACCACCATGGCGCAATTGCGCGAACGCATCAACACCGTGCTTGCGTATTTGGAAACCGTCAAAGAAGCTGACTTCGCCACCGCCGAAGATCGCATGGTGGCAGTTGCTTGGATGCCAGGCCACGCTGTCAAAGGCAGCAATTACCTCACGCAGTTGCAACTGCCCAATTTCTACTTCCATGCCGCCGCGGCCTACGCGATCTTGCGCCACAATGGGGTTGACGTTGGCAAACAGGACTTCATCGGTCACATCGATTTTGTGAAGATGTAGTCACGCACGCGTCGTGTAATCGACGCTGCCGTTGTAGCGTCGGGCGCGATGTTTTTCCGCGCTAGCTTCAAGCCTGCTCGCAGCACTGCCAAGACGACGCCTGAATTTGAGCAGCTCGGTGCGTTTATGTCGGCGGTGCTCGCCGATAAGTATTACGGCGAAACGATCGTATCGATCAAGTTCGTCTATTGCGTCGCGGCGGCCGAGGCAACGCGCATCGGGGTCAAACGCGTTTACGATTGTCATTTTGAAATCGGCGTCGCGCTTGAGGCCACCGCAGCGACGGATCTACGCGGCTGTTTGGCACTTGCGTTGGCGGCGTTGCCGCAGGTGCGGGCAGCTGTGCGCGCCACCGATGACTTGGCAGTGGACGCTTTGCTCGCCGACGCTGCGGCGGCGTTTCCACGCATCGAAAAACAACTAGCCTCTGGCGCAACCCCAACCATTGACGACTGGCGCGTGCGCAGCGTGCGCGCGCGGCGAGCTGCCCTGAGCAAGAACCCGCGCCCGCTAACCAAAAAAGTGCTGCGTGGCATTCGCGTGTACAACTCGTTTCGTCGGCCCGATCCGTTTCAAGCACTTGCGACGTTTGAAAAGGCTTTTCCGCTTTCACTGATCATCGAAACTCACGCACGCAACGCCACGATTCATACGCCTGGCTACGACGAAATCTACGTGCAACTCGCAGCCACCGAAGAAATCGCTATCGCAACCGGGTACAGTGGTGAGCACTGGCATGAGTACACCTACGCTGGCTTCGACCTCGCGGCGTTTAACGCTGGCGACGACGCCACCAAGCAGCGGCTCTACACCGCAGCGCTTGAATCAGCACTACTGGCCAAGGCCGCCGAAGATCATCTCGACGCTGCGCCGTTGCGCGCTGCCTTTGCATCGGTGCGCAAACACGGCCCGACCGCAGAACTGGTGTTTCGCACATTTGAAGTCACCGGCTATCGCGTCGACATCACGTTTCGGCCACGCTGCAATGGCGGCAGGAATCTAGATTTCTTCGTCGTCGCAACTCGGCTAGATGACAACGTCCGCGCTGTGCATCCGTTGGCAACCATCAACGATATCGACGAAGCTGTGTTGCGTTTCGCGTCAGCAAAGCTCAGCAAACAAACGTTGCACATTGATGCCCGCAGCAGTTTCAAAGCGTCGCTCTACATTGGCAGTGCGCCCAAGCGCATGAGCATTGATCTGGCTACGTTGTTTCCAGCGAGCTAGCACCTGTCATTCGCGCGAATTGCGCCCGACGCACACCTTGCGAACGGGTGGAGAGCTCCGCTGTTCAAGTTGGACATCACGGCATTCGTAGCGAGAGGGGCAATCGCTCGTGGTCCGACAACTCCGCGTGCAGTACCCAGTTTCACGAAAGGTCGAGTATTGCGGCTTGATGCAGTAACTACCTCGACAATACGTGGCGTCGTGGCAACTACCGCCGATCGGCTTGCTCAACAAATATTTGATGCCAAATCTTGCAACGCCAGCAAGCAAGATCACAGCAACAATGGCGCCCCCTAGCCTCCACTTCGATGCACGCTTGCGCACAGTGTCGCGTTTCTTCGCTGTGAGTGGCTCGTGAGTTTCAACGGCGGACATCGGCGTTCGATAACTATCAGGTCGCGAGTGACTAATGACGTCAAAGGTAGGACCCTTCCCGCCGCCGCACCTAGTCGTCGATTGTCGATTCGCAACAAGAATTCGGCGCCGACGCAATTCCAACGTACCAGGAACGCATCTGCATGCCTTAGCAGCGCTAGACCAGCGCGGTTCGAGCAGTTACGATTGCGATCAGACTTTCAACGTCCGCGCCAAATGCCTTCTCGTCGGATCCGAACGTATCATGCCACCTCGATCGGACTAAACGCCAGGTTCGAGAATTTGCCGGCCACGAGGATTCGATACAACCTGTCGCTTGCGATGATGTCCTCGGCTTGCTCGGGGACTCGGAACAGATCCGGTGCGCCTCGCAGTTTCTTGCCATCGAGCACGATCGTTCCCACGCCGATCACCTCTTGGCGCGTTTCGTCTTCGTAGTCGATATCGCTCTTTTCTTTGTCGACGCAATCGAGTGTGCCGATGACGTTGATGATCCAGTAGTCGCTCGACTGGAGTCGACCCTTGTGGTTGTAAATGTTGACCGGCAGGTACTCGATTTCCGCATTGAGGTTGTTGGTCTCAATCAACTTCTTGACATCCGTATGGACGATCAGAAAGGACATGGTGTTGCCCAGCATGGACGCCAGTTTGTTGCCCTTGGAGCGATGGTCCATCTTGATCCGCGCATCTGCTGGATAGTGCTTGCCGAGGCGCTTGCCTTGTCGAATGTAATAGTCACGAAGTTCAAGCCCTTCGGGTGGCGATTCGAAGAAGGCCAAGGCCGTGTCGTCGCTATCACCGATAGTGGCAAACATGTGACAGAGCATTACGCAAGGCTAGGACTACCAAGGTTGGCAATCAAGTGGGATCCAAAAGATGTTGCACGATCCAACTGGAGCTGGCGCCTATAATGACCGGCAATGCACAGCTAGACGTGTTGTCCTTGGACGGATTACGATCGTGAGATGAACCACGAAGGGTCGCTGTCACAAACCGAGTTAGCAGTGCTGCGTGAACACGGGGTCCTGTGGTTTGCCAATCGTGTGATCTTCGCTGCGCAACCGCCGATGAGCGAAGCTGCGATTGCTGCAATCGCAGCACAATGCGTTGGGGCGCTGCCGCAAGACTTGCTGGACTTGTGGCGGTGCACAGCTGGCGGCAGGCTTGCGTACGACCTAACGGTGAACATGGCTGGCAACGAAGAAGCCATTTCGTGGTGCGAACTTTTTTATAACGGCAGCAAAGGCTATCGCGATCTAGCGGGATGGATCGATCACGAACTTGAGCTCGCAAGCGACGCTGCTGAGGAAAACGGAACTGAAACGCCAACGCAGTTGGGCCTGCTGCCGATCGGCGGTTTCGAATACTGTGATCGCATTTACGTCGTTACCCAACCTGGGCCCAAGTACGGCGCCGTCTACGCTTGGAAGCACGGACTGCCACCTGCGTGGGAATATCAGTTGCACGAAGACAGCGTGGCGCGCATTGCCAACTCGCTACGCGAAGCCTTCGCTGCGCTGCATCTCGACGACGATCCGCTGGCGCCGACCTCGCAGTATCCCGCCAGCGATGCTTTTTTGGACTACCTCGAAACCCGCGTCGATGAGTTTGGGTTGCCTCGCGAGCTAGCCGACGCAGCGATTCGCGAGTACAGCCGCGCTGTTGTTACGTGGCGCGACGCGTTCGCCGATGGCACGCTTGCTGACAAACCAGCGCTGATCTTGCTGGCTATTGCTGAAGCAATCCGCACCGACGACGGTAGCTTGATACAAAAACTCGCGCAGCTTCCGTACGACCTCAATCGCCCGATGCGCGGCAGCGCACCGCCCATCGTGATCGCAACGCAAGCTGGCGCAGTGCACGCCATCGCTGCGTTGCTTGCGAATGGCGCCGGCGTGCCTGCAAACATTCTAGAACGCAACGAAGCCATGTTGCCTGCATCGACCTTGTTAGCATTGGCAACGCATGGCGCAGCGATCAACGCCGCTGTCATTGCCATGACGGCAGCGCTTGGCAACACCGACGGTGCCAAGGCACTCGCGCAAGGGTGGATCGCCGAGCAAAAAGTTACGGCCGCAGCGTCGACTATGTATCAAGCTGCTGCAAATTCATTGCGCGCCGACCTCGCCAACAGCCTCGAACGCGTGCGCGCTGGCAAGCTGGGCCACTATCTCGGCGAAGCCGGCCTTGCCCAACGCATCGCCAATCTCGACGGTTTTGCCTTGCCAACTCGATAGCTACGCGTCGCTCGCAACGAGCGTTGCCATCGCTTGCTCGGCACGTTGCGCTGCGCCATCGCCGACGAAATAGCGCAACACAACATTGGCACAGCGCACTTCGTCGCCATCGACCAACCGCACCACTTCTTGCGTGGTATCACGGCCATTCACAAAGATGCCATTGTTGGCATACCGCCCAACGCCTAGCTCGTGCGCACCGTTCCGCCAGCGTAGCGCGGCGTGCTGACGCGAGACGGATCTTCGCCATCGAGATGCACGTGATTGTCGCTCGATCGGCCAATGCCAAACGATTGGTTTTCAATCAGCGGAATCCGCCATATCAACCGTTGGTCAACACGCACGACGATCGCCACTTGCTCCACCGTGCGATGGTAACAGCAATAGCTCGCAGAACCACAGCTAACACGAACTCAGCATTTCCCTTACGCACCGCCGAGCGTAAGGTTTGCCGCATTTCAACTAAGTGCGTGAAGTCCGCCCTGCGCGAATTTGCGTTACCATACAACATGAACTTTTCACGCCTCGCCGTAGGCTCATTACTACTTTTTGCTTGCGGCTCTACGCCTACCAAATCGCCAGACGCCGCAGCCGCGCGCGACGCCCCTATCGACAGCGTTACCACGCCCATCGATGCTCGCCCAAGCGATGCAGCCACGGCAAATCTTGACCCCGTCGGCAAATGGGAGACAACTGCTGTACTCACAGGTTGTCCCTTCTCAAGTCTACCGGTTGACACCACGGTAGCCAAACAAGGAGCGCTCTACGTCACCAACTACTCACCATCCCCTGGCTTCGTTGTAACGTTACAAAACGGGTCAGTGACATGTACGACGGTACTTTGCACTTTAAACAACGACGTCGAAGGTGCCATTACCGATATTCCGTCGACGCTCAACTATACCCTACAGCTGCAACCTAGCGGCGCGATCACGGGCACCGGCACGCTATCCTTCGCTGGTCAACAATGTCCAATGACGTTCACTGGGACAAAGCGGCCAGCCTAGCTGCCCGTGGGGTCATTTGCCTTGCGCCACGACGGCGGCACGAATGTCCGCGCCCCAGGCACCAAAACTATGACTGCTTGCATCCCACACGAACGAACGTACTCCTGTGCGCGAAAAGACGAACGTATCGTGTTTGACGGCACCTGGCTCCATCTCACTCCACGCGGGCCGCCCGGCACCTGGGTCGGAAAACACCGGCACCTTAACAATCGAATTAAAATCCGTCGCATTGGCGTCAGACAAGACGACAAACTGCACAGGGTAGCCTTCAGCGATCAGCGAATCAGAAAGTGTTTGAAGGGTCCCAGCCTGGGACCTACAAGCACTTCAAAACCCTTCGAGCAGCGTCACCACCACAATCTTGTCGCTAAAGGTATCGAGCCCGTATGTTTGTCCGGTTTTCGGACTCAGCGGCTGCACGTCTTTGAGTTTCCACGTGGGCAAGCCGGCCGTGCGGGCATCACCAAGCGCGCCATCAATGCTGTTGGTTGCGTCGACCGTGGATTTGGTATCACTGCCACATGCCACTGCGCCAAAGGTCAGCGTGACCGCAATGGCCGTAGCTCCGAATCTGGTTGGGATCGTTGTCATGACACTCCTTTTCGTTACGTTATCAGACTACCGCAGCGCGGCTGGTTGGGAAACACGAAACTCATCAACACGTTGCACTACTTGCAGCGCCGCTTCGCCAAGTAACAACGCAAGCCGGCGGCCGTTGCCGTCGAGGATTTCGACAACTGGCAAACCAGTAGCACCCGCAGGCAAACGTGGGGCGGCTGGGTCGGGCCATTGGCTCGCATCGATCCGAATGATGCGCACATCTGGCCAACGTGTTTCTGCAGCGGCCAAGGCGCGTTCGATCTCGGCACACGGCGCGCACCACGAAGCACCATAGTCAACCACCGTCAGTTTACCGGGTGTGGCAACGATCGGTGGTGCAACGCTTTGGCGCACCTTGGCGGGGCTCACTTGGCGGCTGTAGGAAAGTGCGGTGAACGCGCCCAGCTGCGGCACCAATTGATTGCCGGTAACGTCAAGATACACCGGTAACCGGACCCCCGCCGTGAGCGCAAACCCTTTGGGCAAAACCGCCGTGAGCGCTGGTGCAAGCGACCATTGCCAGCCACCGTTGTTCGCACTCGTCAACCGGCCACCGGCAAAGGGGTCAGGTTCGGTTGAGCCGCCGCGCCATTGCACATCGGTTGCGATCACCGTCGATAACCAAGGTAACAGCGTCACGCGCGCACCAACGGTGCCACGGATCTCGCTACCCCAATCAAACTCATCTTTGGTTCGCGCTAACGGAATCCGTACACTCAACTGCGCAATTGCGCTGAACCGTCGAGCGATTTGGCTACGTCCATCAAGCTCAAATAAGCCCCATGTCGTGCCACGCCCCAACGTAAGAAAGCTGGCTTCGGGCGGCAGATTTGCAGCGCCACTGCGCTCGACGTATGGCCCCGTAGGAACCACGGCACCCAACGTGACGCCAAGACCAACCTTCGGCAGCCGCAGCCAAGTATTGGCGGACTGACGCAACCGCACTTCAAGATCTCCAATCCCGTTGTCAGTGCGCGAGGTGCCCAGGCTGTGCGTCACCAGTGACCCAAACGGCAACTGCAGATCCAACGACGTTCCGGTTGGTGCCGTGGCGATCATCTGCAGTGTGCCAAGATGCACATCGATGCCTAAGCCGTTCGGGTTCGGCGCGGTCAACCGACCCTGCTGCAAGCGGCCGTACGGCACGAACGTATAACCGAGCCGCGTTGCAACGCTCCACGCGTCGCTGTCGGTTGGCCCGTCATTGATCGCTCCACCCGGGAGCGCTGGGTTAACTCAAGTTGTGCATTGCGCGACGGCGGTGCGGGTGCTGCCAAAACAAATCGCAGCCGTAACCAGAAGCATCAACCCAAAGGCAAAGCGTGGCATTTGACCAGTCTACGCTTGAACCGACCGATGGTTACAGCCATCCGCAATAATTTCGTTGGCGCACCGGCCGCCGGCTACAGCCGTGCGACCGCAGCGGCTAGCGCAACCAAAGCAACGCTAAGTCGAGCTCAATCGCATCAAAAGGCACAGCACGAACTTTCGCGCTGGCCGCATACACATCAGTCACGCGATAGGACGCGCCGTCGAGGGTGAGCACTTCCAACGTTTGTGCCTCAGGATCAACGAACCACACGTGTGATACTTTTTCGCTGGCGTAGATCTTCAGTTTGTCGCCGCGATCAATCGCGCTGGTTGAAGGCGACAAAACCTCGCAAACCCAATCCGGTGCCAATACAAAATACGCTTTGTCGACCGGCATTTCCGGCATGGTTTCGCGGCGCCAGCCAGCCAAATCGGGAACAACGATGTGGCGCTTGAGGTGCACTTCGGGCTCATCGAGAATGATCCAACCACCGGGGCCACCACGGCCGCGCTTGAATGGGGGCCCCAGTTCTTCACCAAGCGTTGTCGCAGCTTGTGCGTGCTTTGGGGCCGGTCTCGGCGACGTATGCAACACGCCAAACAAAATTTGGCCCGTCACTTCGCGTGGCAGCGCCAGGATGTCGTCGTACGTTGCCTCGCGATACGCTGGTTCCGCCATGGCGTCAGTATATCGCTAGCGGGCTCGTTTACCAGCGCCTTATAGCCTTGTGCTGCGCTGCGCCAACGCTACGCCAACGCTAACAAGCCGCGCTTACGCAGATGCTCAAGCCGTTCCAACATGCGGCTGTGTTCCAGATCTTCCAAGTGCTGCTTAAATTCTGGCAGCTTTTCGATGCAGGCTTGCAGCACCGCTTGCATGATGAAATCTGCATTGCGGCCTTCGGCTGCCAGCAAGGCAACCGCGTTTTGCAAAGCCGTCAACGCAGCGTTGGTGACTTCGCTTGGGGCGTCGCCAGCACTCGCTGGGCGGCCGTTGTCGTCGATTTCAGTAGAAATGGTAATTTCCATAGCTTGCAATAGAAGCATTGGGGCTGCGTGCCGCAACTACCCAACAGGTGAGTATCTAAACCGATCCTTAAGCCGACTATGCACGCGATGCAAGCGCGTTGCACCTCCGAATGCAGCGCCATCCATCGGGCGCAGCCGCAGGTTCGATAACCGTTCAGTTCGTTGCAGTTTCCGTCGCATCAATAAGTAACCAGCCGGTCATCGACAACGTCAACGGCGCGTTGAGCCCTTGCCGCGTGCTGTAGCCCAAGCCGATCTGAAACGCATTTTCACTCAGCAACCCAAGGTCGCCATCCAGGTTGCGCGTAGTTGCACCGACCCGGCGTGCACCTGCGAGTGCGGCTGGCACTGGCGTTTTGCTTGGCCCACGATTCAAGCGCCGGGCTGCTGCACGTGCCACTGCCCAGTTGAAGTCCGACGAAATTTCGCTTCCAGCCACGTTCGCCAATGCAGCTTGATCATTCGTTGCAACCGCGATGTTGTAGCGCACCGCCAACTTCGCATCGGTTTCATCACCTTTGAGTTTGATTTGCGCCCATGCTTCGAGCGCCGCTTTGTGATCACCTGCGGCCCACAGTGCAACCGCAGCGTTGTTCCACAAATGCGCTGCGACGTCGCCATCGGTTTCGTCGCTGGCCGCCTTTTGGTAGCTATCGCGCGCCGCCGTCCACAGCGCCGGTGAAATACCTGTTTTCGGGTTTGCCATGCGCGCTTGCGCAAGTTGCACCAACAGCGTTAGATCATCGATGATTGCGCGTTCTTTGCGCATTGCCAGCGTGGTTGCCGAGCGCCGCAACGTTGCGAGCCGTTGCAACACCGCGGTAACCGCAGCTGGGTTGCGTTCGAGCAGCGCTGCCGTGATCAACGTCGTCGACGTTTGCAGATCCAATCGCAACCCGGCCTCGCCTGCGTGCAACGCTGCTTGCTCAGCTAAAAACTTGCTTGCCCAAGGTGTGCCAAGCTCAAACCGTGCTGCAAACCCCGCGCCGATGGTGACATCGATATCGTTTGGATATTTGGCGTAGAGTTCTTTGACCAACGCGAACAGCTCCGGCACCAACGTATCGCCTTGGGCACCTAACGTTGCGAGGTGCGGTTCAAGTGCATTGATCGTTCGGAGAAACATGGTGCCGCGTGGTTCAAGTTTGGCCCACCCTTCGAGAATTGCGCGCAAGTCGCGAATGGCGCCTTTGACGAGGTCGATCGAATGCGCCGGGTCTTGCATATAGGGCCGCAACACCGTGTTGATATTGCGTTGGTAATACTGCATGAACATAAAGCCGTAGTGATTCGCGTCTTGCCCAACACCTCGCTGGGCTTTGTCGAGCAACGCTGCGATCTTCGCTGAATCACCGTCGCCGTAGTTTGATTCCCACTCGGCCAAGCGGCTCCACGCCCGCGCTTCATTCGGATGGGCTTCGCTGACCTGTTGCAGCCGTGTGCGCGCTGCGGTGATCCGGCTCAAGACGAGCTCAGCTTTCGCAGTTGCTAATACGCTTTCAACATCGGTCGCGGCTTGCGCTTCGAGCACGCGCTTAGCTGCGTCACGCTTTTCTTCGAGCGCCATGCGTGCAGCATTGGTGTCAAGCTCGTCCCACGATGGGTGTAACTTGAAGTTGGTTTGCGCCAAGGCCCAGTCACCGCAAACCAGCTGCAACGCATCATAACAACTGCCACCCAGTGTCACGATGTCGCTGCGCTCAAGCTTGCTTGGTTCAACGTCGCGAATCGCTTCATTTGCTGCAATTGCCGCAAGCTCAAATTCCTCGGCGTCGCGCAAGGGATAGTTGATGCCTTTGAGAACGCGCACCAACCGCGCGCGATCGTGTGTCATCGCAATCAACCGAGCCGCAGTGTAGCGATGCCGCGGCGCTGCCCGTTCCATCGCTGCAATCACCTCGCGGAACAAAATGCCAATTTGACCATCATCATTGCCGCTGCTAGTGAGCCCCAAGATCGATTGCACCAAGCGAACAAACCCGCCTTGGCGCAGTCCCTGTTGATCGACCGCAGTGTAGAAGGTGTTGAGCACGTCGAGACAATCTTCGTCGCAACTCGCGGCATCGATACTATTTTCCGCAGCAACGAACGCAGGCAAGATCGCAGCGAGTTCACGCATCGTGGCGCCTTCGATCTGCCCAGCGCTAATTTGGCTCGGCAGCAGCGCAAATAGCTGCATGATTCGGTCTGCTTGCTTGCGCAACGTCGCGTTGTCGACGGTACCTTCGGCTTTTGGTAGCCAGGTCAAGCTGGCCAGTACCGGCGGCGGCACGGCACCTTGATGCAACTTTGCGCTAAAGGCCGCTGGATCAAACGCTGCGGCAACCGGCTGCGCTGGCGGCTTGCTTAGCGTCGACGATGTGCACGCGGCGGCCGCGCTCAGCAGTGCCGTGGCCGCAACATGGGCCCGGGCGAAACGTAGAAGATTCATCACGAAAGCGTAGGCGATTAGAATGTGAAAACCAACCGGGCCAGGCTGGCAGTTGCCGCGAAGTTTCGCTGGCTACGGCGCTTCGCGATCCAGGTGGTTCAAGCGGTAGGCCTTGGCCCAGCTCTCGATCAGCTGCAGCTCTTCGCCTTTGACCAGCCCTGGCTTCACCGCAGTAGCGGGCCCACCGGTTTGCGTCGCGACCGTGGTTGGCTCCGGTTTCGCAGCACCGCCACAAGCAGCTGCTACAATGCATAGGCCAACCACGCTCATCTTCATACGAAGCATGCGCTCGTAGCGAAGCAACGCCTCTGTGACGCAACCGAAACAAACTGTGCCAACATTGAAAAAACGTGACGGAACCATAGTGGATGCGTGGCAGTGTCAGCACCGCTTTCGCGCTATGCTAACGCCGTGGATTTGCATTTTTCGCCGACCTATTCTGAGCGGGTGCAACTGCGCAACGGCATGGCGGTGGGGTTGCGCCTGATTCGGCCCGATGACAAACAGCAATTGTTGCGCGGCTTTCACGAATTGTCGTCGACGTCGCGCTATTTACGCTTTCTCGTGCCAAAAACATCGTTGTCGGATCGTGAATTGCGCTATTTGACCGAAGTGGACTATCGCATCCACGTTGCGATCGCAGCCGCCACCGTGCCAGCCGATGAAAACGACGAGCCACAGGGGCTTGGCATTGCGCGCTTGATCGCGTTGGATGATGAGCCGGGCCACGCAGAAGCAGCGATTGCCGTCCGCGACGATATCCAAGGCCAAGGCCTCGGTTCGATTTTGTTTCAACGCTTAGTCGCCGCGGGACGCGAGCGCGGTATCACCCACGTGCGCTGCGAAGTGCTTGCGTACAACGCTGCTATGAAAGATTTGATCAGCGCAATCGCGCCCAAACATTCGATCGATATCGGCGGCGGTGTCATGACCATCGTGTTCCCGCTCGACGAGCAAACCACGCGTGCCACCGGTGCTGCGACGCCAGCTGAACCTGCTGATCAAGTAGTCAGCGAAGCCGCAAGCGACGTGCCGTGGAACCCGCTACAGGCGTTTTTCTCAAGCCTCGCCCGCGGCACCATGCGACTGCGCGAACTTTTCACAACGCCGCGTAGCTAAAAAAAGTAGTAGTGCACGCCGGCTGCGCCGGTTACCTGCGACGTCAAGCCAATACCGTCAGCATCGGCCAGGCCAATCGACAAACCACCCGTAAAGCTCAGCGCCACGTTGGGCGTAATGAAAGCGCGGATTTGGAATGCTGGCTCCAAGTACAACTCGTTGATGTTGTCGTTGGTAACGGGCACGTTGTCTGGCCCGTGAATCAAACCAAGTTGGCCACCGATCGAAAAGTCGGCCGACGCAGTGCTGTGCAAATGCCAGAAGAACCGGCCGCCGATGCCAAGCGTGGTGTTGTTGTCGCCTGGCAAATCACGAAACGCCAACAGCCCACCCGCATGGAATTTGCCGGTGTCGTAGTTCACCGACGGGCCGACTAAACCGTTGATCTGCGCTTCACCACCAACGCCGAGGCCTTCACCACCACCGGCAAAGGCGGTGTTGCTAGCGGCCAAAACTACTGCGATCGCTGCGAAATGGAGTTTCTTCATGCCGGCATGCTGCGCTTTGATCGCTGCAGTTGCAAGGGGTCCAAAACGTTTGAAATGCAACGCGCGTGCGGCGGCAGTCAAACCGTTCAGTGTTCGGCTTGTCGGATGCCATGCGGCGCGGTAGCTTGGCAAGGTGATCTCCGCTGACCTCACGCTCACCGACATCGACGAGCGCCACTGGAAGAATTGGTGGCACTTGATGGTGCCACCGCGGGTGGTGAAAAATCCGCAATGGGCGCTCGCGGTCGTCGCCGGCACGCCACCAGTTTTGCAGCAATTGGTAATTCGCGGCGGCCGCGATAGTGAAGTGATTGCGGCGCCAAGCTTGCCGCCATTGACGCCAGCAGCTTTGCAAGCGTGGGCGCGTGAACTTGGCGTGCATGCAGTCGTCGTCATCGATCAGCAACTCATTGCAACACTGAGCCGCGAGATCGAGGGGCAACTTTCGTTGCAACAAGATTTCGCCGAGCAAGGGCTGCTGGCACTGCGCACGCTCAAGCCACATCTCGGCCACGGGTTGTGGACGTTTCCGCAATTACTCGAACTGTTGCCCACGCCAACCTTCGACCCGATGCAACGCACGTTTGATCTACTGGTCCCCAACAACAGCGCCGTGCTGACGTATGTCATCGAAAACGATCGCTCACGCGTGCATGCGTCGATGATTGCTACCAAAGAAGCCGGCGACATTACGCGGGCTACCACCCATCGAGCGATTCACGACTTGGTGCCCGAGTCGGCGCTTTCGCGCGATTGGCAAACCAGCTACAAACGCGTGCTTACCGCCGTCGAAGAACGCATCGCCAAACCAAGCATCGGCTTGTTTTTGACGCGCGAGGCATGGATGCGTGTGTTGCTTGGGCCGCCCGACCAACTTGGCCGCGAGCTGAGCAGCAAAGCCATCATCATCGATCCAGCGCCGACGTGGTTAATGGGCTTGCTTGGTGGTGCCTCGATGGCAGCGGTGGCCGGCCGCGGCGCTCGTGCACTTGCAAGCTTCCTGCCGACGGCAGCACGCGAACGAGCCAACGCATTTGCAGCGCGCGCACAAACCGTCATGAAAGAGTCCGGGGCGCACCCGTTTGGGTTGCTTGGCTTTGATCCGATCGAATTGTGGGCGTCGCTCAAAGATTTTTATCGGCCATCGCCGTAGCATGCGCGAGCTTTGCCTAAACGTCCGCCTCGCATAGACCGCGAACCAACGGTGCCGCCTGATTTGGCAGCGGCGGCAAAACAGCGTGGCGCCGCGCATCTTGCACATCGCGACGAGCGCGGCGAAATCTGGCTGGCCGATGCACTGGAGTTGCTACGCGCATTGCCCGATCGCAGCGTCGACGTGGTGGTGACCGATCCGCCTTACGCCATCGACAAAGCCGAATGGGACACCTTTGAATCAATCGAAGCCTATACCGCGTGGTGCGATACCTGGCTCGCCGAAGTTGCGCGCGTGCTGGCGCCACACGGCTCGGCGTACGTGTGCGGTTTTTCCGAGATTCTCGCTGACGTGAAAGCAAAAAGCGCGCGGCGATTTGTCGGCTGCAAATGGCTGATCTGGTACTACAAAAACAAAGCCAATCTCGGGCGTGATTGGGGGCGCTCGCATGAATCGATCTTGCATTTGCGAGTCAGCAAATCGACACGCATCGACGTCGATGCTGTCCGGATTCCGTACAACGGCCACACCACCAAATATCCCGATCGCGTGCAAGCGGTGTCGTCGCAGTTCGCAGCGAGTGGACGACGCGACACCTGGCAACCGCACCCGCTGGGCGCTAAACCACGCGATGTGATCGAAGTGCCAGTGTTGTGCAATGGCACCAGCGAAAAGTTGATGCACCCGACGCAAAAGCCCGAAGCATTGATTGAAAAGTTGATCTTGGCGTCGAGCAGCGCAGGCCAGCTTGTGGTCGATCCCTTCAGTGGCTCCGGCACCACCGCAGCCGTCGCGGCGCGGCTTGGGCGCCGCTTTATCGTCGGTGACGAATCGCCAGCTTACGTTGGCATGACGCGCACCCGCCTCGGCCTGTAGTTTTGGTGGCTACTCCTGAGCATATTCAATCACTGCGGTCGACGTGGTAAGCAGCAGCTTGTCGTCGCTGCGCATAGTGCGTACGGTGACGGTATCAACACGATATACAAAGCCGGTTTTGGCGTCGACTTCCAGTTGCTCATAGCGCCGCATGGTTTCCTGCGCCGCAGGCGACGGCAGCATCAAGATTTTCCACACCAAACGACCCGCGTGATCCGGCAACCTCGTCACGTAGCCTTCGGCGTTTGCACCTTCGGCTTCCAATGCTTTCCAGTCGGCTGGCGTAAGCTGATGCACGTCCCCAATCCGCAGCGGCAACGTTGCCAACCAGCTCAGTTCCGCTTGTTTCATCCCAACCTGGGCCCCTGCGAGCATCATGGCTTCTTCGCTGGCTAGGCCTTCAAGCTGCTTGCCGTTGCGTTCGGACACCGTTAGCTGTTCGCCATCATGGCGAGCAACGAAACCTCCCTTTAGGCTGGAATGCCCGGCAAACGCGGACATCGAACCAGCCAGCACTTCGTAGTCTGCTTCGACGATGATGTTGCCTTGAAGCTGCTTGATGCTCTCGATAGCCTCGTAGCTATCGCGTTCTGCATTGGCGCTACCACCGGTGCGAATTTTGACGCGGCGTTGTTGCCCAACTTCATATTTGAATAGCGAAGGCACTGCAGCGGTGCCCATCGGGTTCACTTTGGGCACTGCCATGTCAGCATCGGTAATCGCTTCGTTCATCTCCGGTGGCGCAGTGATACGGTTCGCGATTTGCTGCCGGCCTTGCGGACCTGTTGCAGCGACTGCCGGGCCCAGCACGTCGCTCGGCACCATCGTCGCTCGCGGCGCACTGCCGCATGCGGTTGCACCTGCGACGAGGGCAATCCGCACGGTTTGCTGGATGGCAGCTTTCGCTGCGCGATTGCGTTGCATGACAACACATTAGCACTGCTACGCGCCGATGCTGGAGGCGATTCGGCGATGGCCGGTATCGCTTCGTCGTGGTAGCGTGGCGCCATGGCTGCACCGTCGGGAAACAGTTCGTTGTTGGCAGGGCTCGGCGCGTTTGCCGTGGTGGTGGGCGGGTTGGCCGCATACAAACATTTTAAAGGCGCGCCCGCGGAGCAACCTCAGGTTGCAACAGCAATCGACGAGCCAGATGTTGTGCAAGTCGATGCTGCTCCAAGCCGCCCCAGCGCATCAATCAACACCTTCATCGCTGACCAGTTAGCGCCTGCGTTTGACTTGTTGGGCAAGTCGGAAGCGGAGGTGCGAGCTGCGTTTCCAAATCAAACACTGCGCGACGACGCTGATCCTAACGCTGCGTTTGCTGGCGCAACAATGGTAGCTTGGTCGTCGTTTTCCGACGATGACTATGTGGATGCAGCCATCGGGTTCTACCTGAGCAACGGCAGCGTCAGCAAAATTGTCTGCTCCGTTAACCGCGCCGCTGATCGCAACTCCGCGAGCTTGGTGCAACAAGCGGACAGCCGTTGGCAACCGGGCGCGCTCGAACGCAGCTCGGCGGGCTTGGGGTTGCGCTATCACAGCAACGACACAAGCATTTTTGCCAAACACCAATCGCAAGACAACGAGTGGATCTTCACCGCAACGCCTAGCAAGGATACGCACGAAGGCGGCCTCGGCTTAGGCCACTCCTTCACTGGCAACTGTGATGTCGTCGGGCGAACCCCGCATCACTTGGGAGCAAGCAAAGCCTATTCCCTCGGTCAATCGGAAACCACCGTGCTTGCCATTGCGAGTCGAGCCGAACCCGATGACAGCCACGAATTTTACGAAGATTCATTGGCGCTGTTCTCGGGCCTTCGCGATGTCGACCTCGTGCTGAGCACACGTGACAAAAAGCTGCAGACCATGACGTATGAGCTAACCGACCAACGAGCGGAGGAAATCAAGGCCTGCTGGAACCGTCCGGCGTTATCGCTTGAGTCTGAAACGTACTGGAAGGTAGGCAACGAACGCTACCGCTTGCTTGGCAACACCCTCGAAATTGCACGGGTTGAGCGAGTGCAAGACTTGGTTGCAAAACTGAAAGCGGCGTTGAATCAGCCCTTTAGCAAAATCGCCAACGAAGCTGCGCGCTATCGCGTTGTGGGCGTGCCCGACTGGGCCCTCGCCATGGATGTCAATCAGCAGGCCGTTGATGACGTTGCCGACGACGACGTGGTATCAAGTTTTGACGTCTATCTGTTCTTCTATGGTCAACCGGACCAGCGTGAACACCTGTTGCAAGACATCGAACGCGGCACCGGCCTTGCCAAGCTCGTTCGCAATGACAATAACGTCCCGATGTTGCGTGCCCAGCTCGGCGGAGCGGTGTTCGAAACCGAAATGTATAGTGCCACCGACGTGGTGTTGCACGTTCGCCCTGCTGCGCGCCGCTGACTTCGCCATAGCTGCACTCGCTGCCACGTGGTAGCGTCGCGCCATGGCAGCGCCTTCGGGAAACGGATCATTGTTAGCAGGGCTTGGCGCATTCGCCGTTGTGGTTGGCGGTTTGGCGGCGTACAAGCACTTTAAGCGTGATCCCAAAGCAACGCGCCCAACCGACGAGTCGACGATTCCGATTCCCGACTCCGAAGCGATGCCATCAGTGCCCGACGCTGCTGAGCAAGACCGCGTGGTAACGGCGGGCACCTTCGTCGACTCACATGTGGAACGTGCTTTGGGTTTGCTTGGTAAATCAGAAGAATCGGTACGCTCGGCATTTATCGACGACAAATTGCAGGCCCACGACTACTTCGACGACGTCGAGGCCGGCCCGCCATCCACCACAAAGCTGATCACTAAGGTGATGCTTTCTGACGCTTACAACTACAGCGCGGACATTGAATTTTTTTTGGATGACAACAGTGTCGTCACCCGCGTAGTCATCGCGACCTCCGGAGGGAACGAAGCCACTGCCAAAGCGTTCATGGCTACGCTTGAGCACGCGTGGGGCAACGGCAAGCTCACACGCAAAGCTGGCATCGGGCTGGCCTTTCAACGCAACGATACCAACGTTTTCGCCCAACATCATATGTACGACAATAAGTGGGTGCTAACCGCTAAACAGCCCGCCGATGGTGTGGTGACGGGGTCACTGTTTGACAGCGAGAAGTCTTATGCGGATTGCGCTCTCGTCGGTAAAAAGCCTTCACACCTAGGCGTAGGTAAACGATTTGTGCTTGGCCAACCTGCCCACGTCGTCGCAGCGACCGCCAAGCGCATCGAGCCTGACATGACGCCGGAATTCGACGACGCGTTAGCGCTCGCAAGTGGGCTGCCCGATGTCGACATCACCGTCACGGTGCAACAGCAGAAGTTGCACACAATCTCGTACCTACTCTCCGAGCAACGCGCAGCGGAGATCACCGCCTGTTGGCAAGCTCCAGCGCTCGTTCGCGATGAGCAAGCCTATTGGCTCGTTGGCAACGAACGCTATCACCTCAGGGGTTTAGTTCTGCATATCGATCGAGTCGAGCGGCTATCGGATGTTGTTGCCGAAGTTCGCGCGGCAGTCGGAAAACGCTACTCGCTCATCGGGGATCTTGAAAGCCGCAGCAATGTTGCAGATGTACCGGACACAAGTCTCATTATCAAGTTTGGTTCGGTCGACACCACCAAGGCGCAGGACCCGAACGCCGACTACGCTGACGTCGTTGTTGATTTCACCTACGCCAGCGAACTCGATCAGATCTTGAAGGAGTTTGAGCGCGCCTCTGGAGCAACGCAACTTGCGCGCAACGCCGACGGTATTCCAATCCTGCGCGCCACCAAGCAGGGTGTGCAGTTCGAAATTCAGCCTCACTCAAACCAAGCGGTGGCATTGCACATCGCACCAAGCGCAGCGACTACTCGCTAAAGCTCAATGCCGTTGAGTCCTTGTCGAAGCAGTGCCTTCGCCGTACCATGGCGTATGCGCGCGCTTGTTTTGGCAGCTTTGTTGTTCCCAGCTTGTTCCGATTCGTCGACGAAAACGCCCGACTCCAGGGTGCTGCTCATCGACTCTCCGAATACCCCTGATGCGCCATCCAGTGCGTGCACCGGCGCTTGCCGCACCCTGACGGCCAAAGCCAGCAACGGCCCTAAAACGGTTACCTTCGATCGCGCCTTCTACGGCTACAACGGCACCAGCGCCGACCCAGCGTCGCTGCGCATCGAGCTGCATCACGGTGGCAACGCAACTTGCCCGGAAATGAACTCGCCGTCGCCTGATCAAACCACCATTATCTCCGCGATCCCTGTCACCACGCGCACGGTGCCCGCCACCGACAACGCTTCAAAAGCCTCGTATCTCGACTTTCAAGGCACCCTTTCGACGTCACCGATCGTGCGGTCGTCGACGGTAGCACTCACTGGCATCTCAGCCAGCTTTGTCGCGGCCGATCTTTATGTCGCGTTCGATATCAACGCTACGCTTGCCGAATCCATCAGCATCACCGGCCACGTCTTCGCGATCCACTGCGCTTCGCTCGACGAAATGCCGTAGCCGCGGTTGTCAGCAAAAACAAAAAGCCGCATGCAATCGCACGCGGCCCTTGTGTCAGCGCGCCGGTCAGCGCGCCTGTCAGCGCGAATCAATTGATTACGGCTTCGGCACTGCGTACGTGCCGTCGACGTCGCCGCCGGTAGGGATGCCGCCGATGGCGCCGGTCAGTGCTTGATCAGCCATCGTTGCCGACAAGCGATACACCCTGGTTTCGTTATTGACCGACAGGTCGCCTTGCATCCACACCGCCGAGCCATCGCGGGTCCACGACAACGCTTCGGTATCGCCGTTCATCACGACGTCTTTGGCCAAGCGAATGTCTTCGGTCCCGTCGAGCTTCGCCACATGTGGTTCGAAATCGCCGTTCACAGCGTAGTCTGCGATGAAGGCAACCTTGCTCACGTCCGGCGAGAACATCAGCGGATTGTTGAACGCTGGCTCGGTCCCGGCAACGGTTGCATTGGTGAGCTTGAGTGGCGTTGGCGTTGCCAAGGTCACCAAGTAGAGTTGATAAATCAACGCGGTTGGCGCGTCAGCCGAGAACACCATCTTGGTACCGTCTGGCGTAATCGCAAATGCGCCGAAGTCAGCAGCCGAAGCATCGCCACGCGCTGGCGCAAGCGTTAGCGCCGTACGCGCCGTACCGTCGACGTTGGCACGATACAGCTTGAAGCCACCAGCGGCTTCCAAACGAGCGCGGAAGTAGATATGACCAGCATTGTCAAACGCTGCAAAACCACGCACGCCTTGTGCACCGCTGGCTTGAGTTGCGATGTCAGCTTTTGGAATCACAAACTTCGAAACTGGCGTCGCAGCGCTGGTGTCCACCACCATGGCTTCGTCGAAGCCAGCCGTCGTAAGTTGAGCCGAATAGCCGATGTACTTCGAATCAGGCGACCACACCAACGAAGTGAACACGTCCAGCGTTGCCAAGTTAGCCGTGCGATCGGGGCTCAACTTCACGGGTGTTGCATTCGCCGTTGCAGGCACGAAGAAAAGATCTTTCATCGTCGCCAACGCAGGGTCAGCCAAGTACGCAATCTTGGTGCCGTCAGGCGAAAACTGTGGATTCGACAGGGTCACACCGGTTGGTGCTTGAAACACCATGACAGGATTCGAACCGTCGGCGCCAGCGAGGTAAAGATCAAAACGGCCCGTCGTGGTGCTATCTGCAATGTACGCGATCTTGGTGCCGTCGGCGCTCACATCGAAGCTCTTGCCGTTTGCCGCCAAGTTGCCTGCTGCTGGCAGCAAGGTTGGCGTAACTGGCAGCGTTGCGCCGTCGAGGAACGTGCCCGCTTTGAGTTGGTTATCAACGGCAAGATCGCCGGTTACCCACACGCGCGTTGCGGTTGGCCCTACCGGAGCATCTACCATCGCTGGCGCATCAATGGGGCGCGAGTCGATCGTCGAAGGTGCATCGGCCGTCTTGGCGTCAGCGCGGCCACGAGCGTCTGGCACCGTGTTGCTATCGCCGCAAGCGGCTGCCATCAGAATCACAGGGAACAGTTTTGCTACGCGCATTGTCATCTCCAAATAGGTAGCCCACGCGGGCGAATATGATGCGCGATCTCTACCATTGATTGGAGCGTTGCCCAAGAACCTAACGCATCCAGCTTTGCAACAATAATGTGTCGTTAGTTCAGCTAGTTACGCGTGATTGTGTAAGCCAGCGAATACGCGCCACATTGTGGATTGACCCCGTCGACGGTCAGAATGTGAATC
>JAKQOD010000514.1 GCA_029565465.1 Deltaproteobacteria bacterium | reverse complement strand
CGAGACCTCATGGCCGACGCAACGATCGACGTGGTGCAGTGGAGGCTCTCCGGCTCGCACCCGCGCGCCGACATCTGCGACCTGCTCGCGAACGTCGACCGCTTCGGCCTGGGGCCCGGCGTGTACCCGAAGCTGAAGGCGCCAAAGCGTTGGTGGTAGCAGCCCATCAAAACGTTGGCCAACCTGGGCTCGGCAGTGTGGCCGCCGAGCTGCTGACGGTTGCCGCTTTGCCCATGGTGTTGGTGCGCGACCCCGCGCCTTGGTTACAAGCGTTTGCCGGGACGCGGCCGTTGCGGGTGTTGCTAGGCGTCGACGATTCAGCGGTATGCGATATCGCTATGGCCTGGCTGCACGCGTTGGGCCACAATCTCGCGTTGCATGTCGCGCTTGGCGCCGTGTACTACGCCGACGAAGCGGCATCGCGTTATGGCTTGGCGGTTGGCAACATGATCGATCGCAACATCGACGTGGAAACGTTGATGGCCCGTGACATGGTGCGGCGCTTTCATGCACCAACGCATGCAAGTGGCCACCCGGTTATCACCGTTGCAGCGCACCCCAAACTCGGGTTGGGCCGGATCGGCGATCATCTGCTTGAAATTGCCGAACGCGAAGCCGTCGATCTTGTCGTGGTCGGCACCTCGCAAAAGACAGGCTTAGGCAAGCTAGGTTCGGTGTCGAGCGCGATTGTCACCGGTGCGCAGCAGTCGGTGGCCTGTATTCCGCCAACCGCCATGGTGCCCGTGCGGGTTGCAGCCCCGATGCAGCGGGTGGTGGTTGCCACCGACGGTTCGGCATTTGCGAACCGCGCAGTGCCATATGCATACGGTTTGTGTGCCGGCCAAGCCCACGCCGAAGTTCATTTGATTCACGTGATCGATAGCGACGATCAAACCGATCAAAATGCGCTGCGCAGCCATCTGCAGCAGCTAGTGCCAACCGACGCCCGGGCGCATACCCAAATCCATATTTTGGTCGGCGACAAACCCGCTGACCTATTGGCAACCACCGCCGCGCGGCTGGGCGCCGACATTATTTGTATCGCTTCACACGGCCGCACTGGCCTCGCGCGTGCCTTGGTCGGGTCCGTCGCTGACCAATTGCTGCGCCAAACCCGCTTGCCCGTGATGGTGCTGCGGCCGTCGAGCTAACGGTGGCAGGACGCCACGCCGCTCACCACGGCGCTGGCTTGTAGTCTTTGATAAAGATGCCCCAGACATGCTTGCCGGTGTTGATGCCGTCAAACAATGGGTCGACGATGCGCGCGGCACCGTCGACGATATCGAGCGGCGGATGGAAGTTGTGGACATCGAGCTTGCGCGCTGCAAGTGCGACCGGATCTTCGTCGGTAACCCAGCCGGTATCGACGCTGTTCATGTGAATGCCGTCGCGCCGATAATCAGCCGCTGACGTGCGGGTCATCATGTTCAGCGCCGCTTTGGCCATATTGGTATGCGGGTGTTTGTCGGTCTTCCAGCGCCGATAGAACTGCCCTTCCATTGCCGACACGTTGACGATGTGGGTGTCTTGGGTAGGCACCCGCGCCATCAGCGGCTTGAGCCGCGCATTGATCACGAACGGCGCCACCGCATTGACCAGATGCACTTCTAACAGTTCCGCGGTTGGCACATCCGTTAGGGTCATGCGCCAACTATTGAAGCTGCGCAGGTCAACCTGCTGCAAGTCAGCGTCGAGCCGACCGGCGGGAAACAAGTGACTGCCCCGCTGCAAATCTTCGGCGAGCAAAGGCACTTGCGACAACACCGCCGATTGCCAAATATTACGCTGCGGTGCAAGCGCACCGGCTTCGCTCGCTGCGTCGGCATGAGCGTTCAACGCCAAGCCGCTCGGTGAGCCTTCGCTCATGAACCCAGCGTGCCGCGCGACAAACTTGCGTTCGACGCCTTGCAACGCCGCCATGGCTTGCAGCTCGGTCGCCAGCAAGTGGTCGTAAAAGCCCGACGGCCGTCGTACCGTTTGGCAAGCATTGTTGATGATGCCATCGAGCCGCGGCAACGTTGCCAACAAGTGTTGGCAAAATGCTTCCACGCTTGGCGTATGGCGCAAGTCTGCGCCATAGATATGCAACCGATCTTGCCATTGCGCGGCATCGGGTTCTTTGCTGTAGCGTTGCGCAGCGTCGACGGGAAACCGCGTTACGACGATGACTTCGGCGCCTGCGCGCAGCAGTTTCATCGCTGCCTGATAGCCAATTTTCACCCGTGCACCTGTAACCAACACAATCCGGCCACGCAGATCCGCAGTGAGATTGCGCTTGTGCCAATTGAACTCAGCACATGGTCGACACATTTGGTCGTAAAACTCATGCAGCTCATTGAATTCAGTTTTGCAAACGTAACAAATGCGGCCAGCGTGGACGCGCCGCGCCGTGGTCTTGCCATCGGCTGAACGCTCGGCTTCAGCTGCAGCCCAAGCGTCGCGCTCGTCAGGCGCGCCATCGGTATCGGTGCCTTCGGCACCGTCGGCTCCATCACGCACAGCGGCTTCGAGCGCAGCGCCGGGCATCGGTAACGGCGTGCGAAACACAGCTTCTTTGCGCAACGCTCGAATGCCGGTCTGATCCAGCACCGCGCGGTCTGCGTCTTTTTTCATTTGTACACGTTGCCGCGTCAACTCTTTGCCCAGCGCACGCCGCGTATAGCGATCGGGCCGCGACAAGGCGCCAGCCGCCGTCGCCAACTTGACGCGCAAAGGTTCATCCAACGCGGCTAACCGGCGCAAATCGCCTGCCAAATACTCCAGCAGTGGCAAAACTGCCGCTACCTCGGCGGCCAAGGTGGCAGGATCCCGCACCGCATCGTCGGCAGGCGACGGTGCCGCCCCACGCTGCGCTTCATCTTCAGCTGCATTGTGCACGGAGCTTGGGTTATCGCGTTGTGTCGACACGGCGGGCGCACTATAAGGAAAACATCTTTTGCGTGCAGGAGTTTTGCAATGAATCTAACCAAACGACTAAAAGGCCAAGCCATCGCTGCTTGGCTTGGCCCTACCGGCGACGCGGCGCGACGCGCGATTGCCAAAGTCAAACAAGCCCCAGCGCGGGTCGATTTTTATCACGACCCCTCGGATGCGCTGAGCTATCTCGCCGCGCAAGCGTTGGATCGCTTGGTAAAAACTTACAACGTCGACTTTGAGGTGATCGCGGTTTCGCCGCCAGCCTCCGACGTGAATCCCGAGCCGGCGATGCGCGTGGCCAACGCAGCGCGCGATGCTATCGAGCTCGCCCAGTATTGGGACATCGAGTTTCCAGGCAAAAAGACGCCTGATCCCAACGTCGTAAAAAAAGCCGGCGCGATTTTGTCGCGCAAGCGTTCGGCGCCTGACCAACTCGCGGCCGTGTTGCAAAGCTGCGATGCGATGTGGCGCAATGATCAAAAACTGCTATTCGCTGCCACTGGCCGCTGGGGCAACGAATCACAAGTTTCCACCGACCCGACGCTTAACGCCGGATACGCACGCTTGCGCAAAGCTGGCCACTACTACGGTGGGGCGTTCAACTACCGTGGCCAGTGGTACATGGGGATCGATCGGCTGCACTACCTTGAAGCTGCCATCGCCGCCGACCTTGGCCGTTCGGTCGTCGGCGTGCTAACTCGCCGCACCGAATCGGCACCGCAGTTGCTGAGCAAACAGCCATTGACGGCCGAAATGTGGTTTTCGTTTCGGTCGCCGTATTCGTATCTGGCACTGTTGCGCATTGAAGCAACCCTCGGCGCCGGCATTCCGTTGCGCTTGCGCCCGATTGCACCGATGGTGCAGCGCGGCGCCCAGTTAGTGCCAGCCAAACGCTCGTACATCTTGCTTGATGCCGCACGCGAAGCCGCGCGCCAAGGCGTTGAGTTCGGCAATATCTGCGACCCGCTCGGCAAAGGCATCGACCATTGTTTGGGCATCGCCAAATGGGCCGACAGCCGCAGCCCCGCCGACGCAATGGCCTTCGCACAATCAGCTATGCGTGGCATCTGGTCGGAAGGCCGCGATATGGCGGATTATGTCGACCTTCGGTTCGTGGTTGAACGCGCTGGCTTGCCGTGGGACGAAGCAAAAAATGCAGCCCTCGATACCAAAGCAATGAGCTGGGCAACCGAAGCCGCGAGTGATCTCGCAGTGTTCGGTTTGTGGGGCGTGCCATCCGTAAAGATTGGCGATCTCACCGTCTGGGGCCAAGACCGACTCGACTTGGTGCAGTGGCGCATTGCGCGACACAAAGCGGCGCTTGCTGCAGCTGCCGATGCACCAGCAGATACTGTGAGCGAAGGCTAGCTTCCGCTAGCGATTTTGGCCGTCGCACGCGGCCAACCTGTGGTACGCCTTGGGGCAACATTACAAAGCGACCGAGGGGGCTGCATGTCGAACGAGAATCCGCCGTCACAAGAATCGGCAACTCAACAGGCTAAAAAAATACCGGCCGATTACGGCTTGCCAGGTTTGGGTCTTAGCATGCAGCTTGCGGGTGGCATTTTCAGCGTGTTCATCGGCGCTACCCTGCTCACCATGATGATGGCGCCAGGTGGCTCGCGCGAGATGTTTTGGCTGTTCTTGTTAGCTGCCGCAGCCGTGGCGCGCTCGGGGTATCATGCTGCGGCTGGCCGCCATCTGCTTTACAACGAGCAGCCATTGCGCCTAATCCCAACCTACTTCGCCGTGTCGGCCATGCAAACCATCTTGACGTTCTTCGTCATGAGCAGCAAATGGCACATGCCGAGCGGCGATGCCATTGGGATGGCCGTTGGCCTGATGATTTGGCCGACTGCGTTGCTGGTGATTAGTCGCCTGCCGCAGTTTGCCAACCTCACCGACCGCTTGCCCAATACCGAAGACAAAAGTTTCGAAGGCCTTTCGATCATCATGACGATGTTCGGGGCCAGCGGCGTGCTGGGCATGGGCGGCTTGCTGTTCACCATGCTCAAGCTGCCATCGCGTGAACTGCAACAAGGCCCGATCATGTTGCTGTTGCTCGGGTGCGTTTTGTTGTTCATTCGATCGGTGCTGCATGTGCGCGCAGGCGTGCGCGGCGTGCGCGAAACCGACCAGCGCAGCACGGTCGAACTCATCAATCAGTACGCCAACTTCGGCATCATTGCGGCCTTAGTATTCGGCGCCGTGCTATTTATGCTGTTCGTGCAAACCGGTGGCCGGCGCATGCCAATGCTCCCCGTGTTGTCGATGGTTGGCTCGGTTAGCTGGGTGTTATTGCTTTGGCCATTGGCCGTGCGACGCTATGTTTCCGAGCGCCAATTTACCGACTTGATGGCCGACAACACCACCCATGTGCGCGCCGTCGACGGTGGCCTCAGCGTGCTGGGTTGGTTCTTGCTTGGCAACGCAGCGCTTGGGTTAAGCATGTTGGCGCCCGAGCTGTTGGGTAGCGGTCGCGGCAAAGGGTTTGCGTTGTTTGCGGCCAACGCGGGCGCCTCGACGTGGATGGCCGTGGTGGTCGTCGCGTTGCAAATCGCGGCAGCACGTGAACTCATCACCATGGGGCCGCAGCGTCGGACCTTGGCGTCCGTCTACGGCGCCGCTGCAGTTGCCGTCCAGCTTTACAACATCGGACCAATGTGGAAAGCGTTTACGCATGTCGGCATGCGCGGGCTGCTTGATGGCGGCTCGACCATGATGTTCACGATGGTAGCGGTTGGCGTAGTGATTCCAGTTGTGACGTTGCTTGTCGTGAACCGTACCTTGACGCCGACCGCAACCGCACGCTTCCGCGCGTAGCTATGCTGCCTACGGGCACGGCGGCACGGGCGCGCCCTGCGCCACCGCCACCATGATATCGAAGCGGCGCTGCATGCTTTTTTGCATGTCGCTGACACCGCCGCCGATGGCGTCGAGATGTTCGATGAGCTGCACGTCGATGTCGTTGCTTGCAGCGTCGGTGCTGATGTCGATTTGGCCTTCGATCAGCGAAATGAACGGTCTGGCATATTTCCCTGTGCGCGTTAGCAAAGAATTTGCATAGTTGGTACAAATACCCAACGTGGACACCAAGTTACCTGATTCACGCTTACAGCAAGCACGCGTACACAAATGGAACTATTGATAACGCTACATGCCCGCCACGAAATCAAATCCGTGCCTGCCGATAATCTTTTCTCAGTAAAATTTCCAGCAGCTTCGCCTGCATTAAAAGCATTCGGCCTGAAGTTCTCGGCTGGTGGTGCGCACATAAGCCGGACCATGATGCTTACGGAATTGGATGCTGTGCTCGCATCGGTCGCAATCGGGTCAAGCGTCCAAGTCTACCGAGAAGCAATTCTGGATAGAAATGTCCTTCGCAAAAATACGGACAGCACACGCAAGGAATCTCTGCGTCGGCTTCGCGAACTGTACGCACTAGATGAAGCAACCCCGATTTTTGTAATTTTGCGAAGACTTCACGCCCTCGACGCGGGCAGTCTGCCTCTGCTTGCCTTGCAGGTAGCTTGGGCGAGAGATCCGCTTTTCAGGGCGACCAGTCAGCCCATTTTTGACGCATCAGAGGGCGAACACGTTGCAACACCAGTGCTTGCCCAGGCGTTGGGATCCCTATTCCCTGGGCAGTATTCGGAAATGAGCCAAGCGCAAACGGCGCGGAATGCGGCGTCGTCGTGGACACAGTCAGGCCACCTTGTTGGGCATACCCACAAAATACGCCAACGCATCAAACCCTCGGCGGTAGCTGCTACACTGGCTTTGTTTCTTGGCAACCTCACGGGCTTTCACGGCGCAATGGTATTTGCGAATCCGTGGTGCCGCGTGCTCGATCTAAGTACCGATCGAGCGCGAAGCCTGGCGCAGGAAGCCCATCGTTCAGGCTTACTCAACTTGCGGGCTATCGGCGATGTGATTGAGCTTAGCTTTCCTTTGTTTGCTGAAATTCAAGGCCAAGTTGCATGAGTGCTATTGATCGCTTGATAGCAAATTATGCTCGACATGTGCGCTTGCCTTGGGCGCCTCACACCTCTGGCAAGCAACGCGTTTGGTTCGGCGTCTATCCACCGATTGAAGAACGCAGAGTGCGTGCCCGTCTATCACAGTTTGAGGCACTTACCCACGAAGCGGGTCATGGTTGGAGCACGGTTGACCTCACCCATCTATTGCCAGAATGGATTGCAGGTCACGAATATCGTGAAGCCATCTTTGCCGAACCAGAACATTTTAGCGCTAACAGCGAACTTGAAGACCTAGTCGTTGAACAAGTGCGAAATGGCTGCCTTGGCGAAGATGTCGATGCTGAAACGGTAGTTGCGATCACAGGCCTAGCAACGCTGTTCGACTTTTTACGAATATCCAGCATGATCGAGCGCGTCGAAGACAGCATTCGGGGCCGACTCTTAGTGTTTTTTCCTGGCGAGTTTGCCGGCAATATTTATCGCTTTATGAATGCGCGCGACGGCTTCAACTACATGGCTGTTCCAATTACCTCCAGCGAGAGTTTCCTCACCCCATGAGCCCACCTACGAGCAATCGCAGCCTCTACTTTCGTGACCCGACGACCCTTGAGTTGCTCAACAACGGCGTTTCAAAAGTTTCCGAGATCGGCGAAGACCAAAGCCAAATAAAGACACTGCGCTTCGAGTTACAGAACTTTGTTTGTGACGGCGAGTATGCACGCGGTATGGAACGGATTCTCAAAGCGTATCTAGGTGGCCTTGGGAAAGCAGAGCAGAATGCAGTTTGGGTCAGCGGTTTTTTCGGTAGTGGCAAGTCTCACCTAGTAAAAGTGCTGCGTTACCTATGGGAAGACACCCTCTTCGCGGACGGCGCCACCGCGCGTTCATTGGTCACCTTGCCAGCAGAGGTCACTGAACTACTCATTGAACTGAGCAATCGAAGCAAGCCATTAGGCGGCTTGCGGGCCGCCGCAGGCACGTTGGGTGCCGGCTCAATGGATAATGTCCGGCTCGCCTTCATTCAACTGGTTCTGCGCGCGGCAAATCTCCCGGAAAATCTTGCGCAAGCACGATTCATCCTCTGGTTACGGTCATCCGGGTTGGAAGCCAAGGTTGAAGCAGCGCTGTTAACTCAGAATCGCCGGCTTAGCCGCGAAGTTCTCAGTCTTAAACTCTCCATTCCGTTGGCTGAGGCCCTTGTCGCGGCCGAACCCAAATATGCAAACGCTGCCAATGCCCAAGCGGCGATTCGTGAGCAGTTTAAGGACAACAATTCGCCTACCATCGATGACACGCTCGACGTAGTAAAACTGATTTTGGGACAATCCGGTCAACTGCCTTGCACGCTTCTGGTTGTCGATGAAGTTCAGCAGTTCATCGGTGAAAACATCCAACGCGCCAACGATGTCCAAGAAATTGCCGAACACGTTTGCACCGACCTCGGCAACCGCCTGCTGCTCATCGGTACTGGCCAATCTGCCTTGAACACAATGCCGAGTTTGCAACGGTTACAGGCTCGCTTCGGAGTTAAAGTGCAGCTTTCAGACACCGATGTCGAAAGTGTGATCCGAAAAACCGTACTGCGTAAAAAGCCAGAACAGGCAGCGGCCATCACCCAGTGTATGCAAGCCAGCCAAGGTGAACTCTCACGACATTTACAGAATACCCGCCTCGCTGCCACTTACGACGATGAGCAGTTCTTCGCTGCCGACTACCCACTGCTGCCGACGCGGCGACGGCTGTGGGAGAAGGTACTGCGCAACACTGACCACTCCGGCACCAAGGCACAGCTACGCTCCCAGTTGCAGATCGTGTTTGAGGCAACGCGCCAAACAGCAGAGGCAACTATTGGTACGGTTGTGCCGGCAGATTTCCTCTATGATCAGATTTCCACTGACTTACTCAACTCTGGTGAGCTAGAGCGCGAATACGATGAAATTATCCGAAAACAGCGCGACGGCAGCCAAGAAGGCGAGCTGCGTTCGAGATTGTGCGCACTGATTTTCCTGGTTGGGAAGCTGACTCGCACGCCAGGTGCCGACGATGGAGTGCGCGCTACCGCCGAAACGTTGGTTGACTTGCTTGTCAGTGATTTGCAGAAAGACCGCGCGAAGCTAGAAAAGCAAGTGCCGAAGCAGCTTCAGCATCTGGTAGACGCTGGCCAAATCATGGCGGTCGAAACCGAATATCGCCTGCAAACCCGTGAGGGCGCGGTCTGGACCCACGATTTCAACCGCCGTCGCACAACCGCCCTCAACGACGATTCGCGTATCAATGCCAGAAGAGCGGATCTGCTGCGCGATGCGATCAAACAGGCGCTTAAGCCAGTTTCGTTGCAACAAGGCGACTCAGGCACATCACGTAAACTGACCTTCGTGCTTTCTTCGGCCCGGCCAGCGGCAAGCAGCGACGAGGTTACCCTGTGGGTTCGCGACGGTTGGAG
>JAKQOD010000509.1 GCA_029565465.1 Deltaproteobacteria bacterium | reverse complement strand
TGTCCAGCTCGAGCTGGCCCAGATGGTCGGCTTGGGCCGGCGTTAGCTCGCGTCGATGCAGCGACGCGGGGGTGCGCTTCCATGCGCGGTACGCCTCGTGCGCGGCCCGCGCACAGGCGACGTTCGAGCACGCGCACACGTCGGCATGTGCGCGTTCGACGGTTGCAATCATGGTTGCAACATCGTTGGCCGGGTTCGCCTTTTCGCTCCGGCGCGAACATGTAGCAAGTCCAAGCACCAGCAGCGCACCGCACACGGCCCGTTGGGTAACGTTAAAAAAAACGCGCAACACGTCGGCACGATTACATGCAGCGCGGCCCACGCAAAGCGTTGCTTGCCACAAATAGCCAGGGGTTGACGCCCACGGCTACGCTCGTTTTTGTACACTAGGTAGATGCAAAGCCGCGCGGTAACGGCATTCGTCTCAACGGTATTGCTTAGCCTGGCTACCCGGCCAGCGCATAGCGAGGACATCACCACGATGCGCAGCGCGTTTGCCAACGCGCGATCCGAGGCTGAAATTCTGTCGCGCAAATTTGCAGCGCTGCGGGCCCGCGCGCAAAATATTATGGCGGCCTACAACGACGCGGCCGAGGTCATCAATCTATTTCTCGACTCAAATAGCCCCGCCGCGTTTGTCGTAACCACCACCGCGACCGCGGAAGGTGGCGGCGACCGCACGTCCGGCTATGCAACGATCGCCGCCCATGCCAGCGCTCGATTGCCTGGCGAGTTCTGTGATGTTGCGGCAGTTGGCCTGTTGGCGCGGGGCAGCGGCGGCTTCTCCGATGCTGGCGCAACAAGCACCGGCGAAGTGCGGGCGTGGGGCAACGCATGTTTACCGCGTGGGCTTACGTTTAACGCTAGCCAGCTCAATGAACCCGATCCCAATGCAACCAATCCGTCTGCGTTAGTTTTTCCGTCGACAACGACGCTCAGCGTATTTCCGCTGCGGCTGTCGGCACATGTTGCCCTCAATGCAACGCCATCTTTCGGTAGCATGCGCAACGATCCATTTCGCACGTTTTCCGAAACGGCCTACGGCATCGGCACCGAAGGCGCACGCTTGTCGCTGCAATCACCTGATCGCGGCGTCAGTTTTATCTACATGAATCTTGCCCAGCGTTGGGAGTGGGCCGGGCTGCCACAATCGGGGGAGGCAGGCTACGAGCTGTCGATGCAATTTGGCTTTTTTCGTTGGTTTCGCGTACGCGACCGCAATGCCCTCGCCGACCGCAGCATCGACGTGCTTGATATCAAGTTGCACGGGGTACGCTTTGCGCGCTCCGCCGGGCTACTTGAATTGGCACCAGTGCGCATCAATGGCCTGTCATTAGGCAGCGATGAGTTGTTGGCCGATGTCAGCGTCGGCCTCGGGGCGTCGGGGGCGCGCATTGAGTCATCCGACGCCGGCACCGTTATGAACAGTGACGACGTACCAAAAGTGACGACGTGGGTTGGTAAAGTTGGCGTTAGCCAAGGCACGCAGGCGCAAGACGTTGGCGTGCAATTCGTGCGCACGCTCGACAGCAGCGTGGCAGCAGATTTGGCCCTGGAGAACCGGCTGACCGCGTGGGCAACACTGGCGCAACCCGACCTCCGCGGTCGCTTGGAAGTGTTTGGCGGCTCAGCAAAACATTACTTTGATCTAACGACCGCGGGCCAAGAGCGGTTTATGGGCCTAACCGCCAACGTCGACTACGCTGTGCGCCATGACTTGTGGTTGGGGTTACGTGGCGAAGGCGTGTCATCATTTGCACGTGATGCGCCCCTCGAAGGCCGCATTGCCCCCAGCGGGTTTCGCGGCTTGCTGACGCTGACCTGGAGCCGCGACCTGGTGAATC
>JAKQOD010000502.1 GCA_029565465.1 Deltaproteobacteria bacterium | reverse complement strand
AAGGCGGCGCGAGAACCGGACACCCACCGTCATCTTGTTGTTCAGGCTCGAACGCGCATGTTCAGGCTAAAGGCCCGAGGCGCGCGGCCACGAAGGCGGCGCGAGAACCGGACAACCACCGTCATCTCTTTGTTCAGGCGCGAACGCGCATGTTCAGGCTAAAGGCCCGAGGCGCGCGGCCACGAAGGCGGCGCGAGAACCGGACCGCAGCGTAGTTGCTCTACGTGAGGACCGGAAGCGCAGCGCCAACGAACGTGGCCGCGATGGATCGGGCCTTCATCACGCAAGCACCCACCCACGCCGTGAGGACCGGAAGCGCAGCGCCCGACGTGGCCGCGATGGATCGGGCCTTCCCCGCGCAAGCAGTTGCGCTTGTGGCGTTAACCGAAGTGCCGTTGGGCCTGGGCCGCCAACCCCGACGCCACCGACGTCAGCTCTTCCCCGCCGACGAGCTTTTCAGCGCCAAATCGGTTGCTTAGCCACGCGCGCACTGCTGGCGTCAACGACGTACCACCAGTTGCAAACACGCGATCGATCTTGGCTGGCGTAATCCCTGCATCATCAAGCACGCGGGTCATCACGGCATCGATTTCGGTCAGATCAGGCACGATCCATTTTTCAAATTCGTTGCGTAACAACGTCTTTTTCAGATCAACGCCGTGGTCCAAACGCAACTCACTTTGCGCGTTGGCCGAGATGCCAAGCTTGGCAGCTTCCACCCCTTGATGCAGCACTAGGCCCAAATCGTCGTCGATAACGGTTCGCAACCGCTCGATGCTCACGGGATCCAAGGAACCTTCGATCACACGATGCAACAGCCGCTGGGTTTGCGGCTCTTTAAGAAACGACAAGTAGTGCCAGCGCCGGAGGTTGTTAAACACCCACGCTGGCACCGTCGCTTCGCCGCCCATTTCGTCGCGGTAACGCGAACCCTTGCCAAAGGCCGGTGCAATCAACTCGTCGATAATCCGCGCATCGAATGCATCGCCAGAGATACCAATACCGCCGGTGGCCAAAATTTCACCATTGCCAGGCCCACCAACGCGCACTACCGAAAAGTCAGTTGTGCCACCGCCGAAGTCGGCAACCACAATCGTTTCAGCGCTAGTCAAGCGCGCAGCGTAGGCCGCTGCAGCAGCAACTGGCTCCGGCTCAAACACCACGTCGGAAAACCCTGCAGTCGCAAGTGCTGCCGTCATCCGTGTCACCGCACGTGCATCGTCTTCGGCATCTTCGGCGCCCCAATAGCGCACCGGTCGACCGATCACGCAACGCGTGCCCAGCTCGCCGATCGCAGGACCTACGGCCTGGCGAATTTGCCGCAAAAACGCAGCGATCATGTCTTCGATCGTCCACCGTCGACCAAACACCGTGGTGCGTGCAAACGAAGCACTCGCCAAGTGCGACTTGATCGATTGCACCAAGCGCCCTTCGCCTTGGGTTTCGCGATAGCGCGCGATGGCTTCGGCGCCAGCGGTGAGCTTGCCACCCGGTTCAAAATACAACACGGTGCGCCACGTCGACGACGTACCGCTCGTTGACGCTGGATTCGGCAACGGCAACAGCGTTGCCGCGCCTTTGCCACGCGCAACTGCCACTGCCGAGTTCGTCGTGCCGAAGTCGATGCCTACATACAAAGGTTCGGACACGCTATTTCACAATCGGCAGTGAGCCAGCTGGCCCTTTGATCGCAGTGAAAAAGTCGTTGCCTTTGTCATCGACGACGATGAACGCCGGGAAATCGACGACTTCGATTTGCCATACAGCTTCCATGCCCAACTCGGCGTACTCGAGCACTTCGACTTTCTTGATGCAGTTCTTGGCCAACACCGCAGCTGGGCCACCGATCGAGCCAAGATAAAAGCCGCCGTATTGGTTGCACGCGGCAGTCACCACCGGCGAGCGGTTGCCTTTGGCCAACATCACCATCGAGCCACCATGCTGTTGGAACAGCTCGACGTACGAGTCCATGCGCCCGGCCGTGGTTGGCCCAAACGAACCCGAGGCATAACCTTCGGGCGTTTTCGCTGGGCCAGCGTAGTACACGCATTTGTCTTTGATGTACTGCGGCAACCCTTCGCCGCGATCGATGCGCTCTTTGAGCTTGGCATGCGCGATGTCGCGAGCCACCACCATGGTGCCCGACAATGACAACCGGGTTTTGATTGGATACTTCGACAGGGTGGCGCGAATTTCGGCCATTGGCTTATTGAGATCGATGCGCACTGGATCACCAGCTGCAGCCTCGTCGAACAGTTCAGGCAAATATTGCGCTGGGTCGGTTTCGAGCTGTTCTAAGAACACGCCTTCCGACGTGATTTTACCAACCGCTTGCCGATCGGCCGAACACGACACGGCAATGGCAACCGGGCACGAAGCACCGTGGCGTGGCAACCGAATCACACGTGCGTCGTGACAGAAATATTTGCCGCCGAATTGCGCACCGATGCCGGTTTGTTGCGCCACTTCCATGACCAATGCTTCGGCTTCTAAGTCGCGGAAGCCGCGGCCCAAGTTGTTGCCCGTCGTTGGCAAACCGTCGAGATAACGAGCCGATGCAAGCTTGGCAACTTTGAGCGTTTGCTCCGCCGAGGTGCCGCCGATAACTACCGCCAAGTGATACGGCGGGCACGCCGAGGTACCCAATGAGCGCAGCTTTTCTTCGAGGAACTTGCGCATGCTGGCTGGGTTGAGCAGCGCTTTGGTTTCTTGAAACAGCAGGCTTTTATTGGCCGAACCGCCGCCTTTGGCCATGAACAAGAAGTGATATTCGTCGTTGTCGGTGGCGTACAACTCGATCTGCGCTGGCAGGTTATTGCCCGTGTTTTTCTCGGTGTACATGTCGAGTGGCGCCAACTGCGAGTACCGCAAGTTCGAGGTTTGATAGGTATCGAACACGCCGCGTGAAATCGCCGCTTCGTCGCCGCCACCGGTGATGACGTACTGGCCCTTTTTGCCCATGATGATGGCGGTGCCAGTATCTTGGCAGCCAGGCAAAATGCGCGACGCTGCGATGTTGGCATTTTTGAGCAACTCCAGCGCAACGAAACGATCATTCGACGAAGCTTCGCTATCGTCGAGAATCTTGCGCAATTGCGCCAAGTGGCCAGGCCGCAACAAGTGTGCAATATCGCGCATCGCTTCGCTGGTAAGCAGCGTGAGCGCTTGATTGTCAACTTGCAGAAACCGACGCCCCGCAACTTCGATGGTCGACACAAAGTCCGACGTCAGTTTGCGGTAAGGAATCGAGGTTTTGGCAACAGGCAGAATTTCTTGAAATTCAAAAGTCGGCATGCGCGCGGACCATAGCACCGTCGGAGCCGTATTTCCGCCTTAGAACGCCGCGCATTTAGGCCAAGGTTTGGCGTAAACCTGCTTCAAATTCGGTCTGCGCAACCACGCCGTACCATTCCCGAAGGCGCGTCACATTGGCGACGGAGCGCGCGATCTCGCCCGCGCGTTGTGGTGCGTGGGTAATGGTGGAGGTGCCGCCACAGAGACGCACAACGGTCTCCGCCAGCTCGCGCACGGTGATTTCGCGGCCGGTGCCAACGTTGGCAACCCCAAACGTGGTGCGGTCGTCGTTGGTCAGCGCTGCACAAATCGCCCGCGCTACATCGGCTACGAAGACGAAGTCGCGGGTCTGCAGACCGTCGCCAAAAATCGTCAGGCCCCGCCCCGCTTTGGCTCGGCTTGCAAAGATTGAAATCACGCCCGAGTACGGGCTTGATGGATCTTGACGCGGGCCATACACATTAAAGAATCGCAGTGCTTGGGTCGGCACGTTGTGCACTTGTTGGTACATCGCCAAGCCAAGTTCGGACGCATATTTATCGATGCCGTACGGCGACAGCGGCGCACGGGGCAATTCTTCGTGCACTGGAAACTCAGTGACATCGCCGTACACGGCAGCCGACGACGCAAACACGACTTTTTTCACGCCGCACGCACGCGCATATTCCAACACATGCAAGGTGCCGCCGTAGTTCACTTGCATGTCAACCAACGGGTTGGCCACCGAATGCACCACCGAGACTTGCGCTGCTAAGTGCACGATACGCTCGATCGGGCCGTAGGCTGCGGTTAACGGCGCGAGGGCAGCGAAAATGCCATGGGCAACATCGACGGTGAGAATTTCCAAACTAGGATCAGTGCCGGCAAATCCGTATTTCGCCGCGTCGCTCCACTGCGCAAGATTTTCCCGTTTGCCTGTCGAAAAGTTATCCGCCACGATGACGCGAAAGCCGCGTGCGATCAGTGCGTCGACGGTATGTGAACCGATAAACCCAGCGCCACCGGTAACCAGTGCGATCGGTTTTGTAGAAGTTGAACCCATAGCGGCATCTTACTCGCGCTGCCTGCTAAGGTGCGGTGCAGCGTGCGAGTTTACTACAGCGATCACTACGAAGTGCCGTTGCCCCCGGGGCACCGCTTCCCGATGGGCAAATACGCGGCCTTGCGGGCGCGAGTCCGCGACCACGTCGTGCCAGCTGCGAATTTCCACGAAGCGCCGCTAGCCTCGGTGGACGAACTCACGCTGGCGCATGATCCGCACTACGTGCGGGCGTTTTTGACCGGCATGCTCGACGCGCAAGCCATGCGCACCATCGGGCTGCCGTGGTCGCCAGCCCTGGTGGCACGCACCCAGGCGTCGGCAGGCGGCACACTGGCGGCACTCAAACACGCCTTGCGTTACGGGTTTGCAGCCAACCTGGCCGGCGGCACTCATCACGCCGCGTACGATCGTGGCAGTGGCTTTTGTGTCTTCAACGACTTGGCGATCGCAGCGCGCTACGCATTGTTAGCGGATCCCGCCGCACGCGTGTTGATCTTCGACGCCGACGTGCACCAAGGTGACGGCACGGCGGCGATTTTCGCCGACGAGCCACGGGTGTTCACCTGTTCGATCCATGGCGCACGCAATTTTCCATTTCGCAAAGCGCAAAGTTCGCTCGATGTTGAACTCGACGACGGCACCAACGACGCTGTGTTCCTCGATGCAATCACGAGTGCGTGGCAACAAGCCGTCGCACGCTGTGCCCCGACGGTGGTGCTGTATCAAGCCGGCGTCGACGCGCTGGCCAGCGACAAGCTCGGCCGGCTCAGCGTCAGCCACGCAGGGATGCTCGCACGCGATCGTTTTGTCTTGGGCCAAATCAAAGCCAGCAACCAGCCCGCCATCATGACGCTCGGTGGCGGCTACGCCGATCCAATCGACGACAGCATCGCTGCCCACGTGGGCACGTACCGCGTTGCAGCTGAACTGTTCTGAAACGCACGCCGCCTGCGCTTGAAATCCGTTGCCGCTGCGGTAGTTTGCGCGCCATGAGATTCGACGGCCGCCGCTTTGATGAACTTCGCCCTCTTGAAATTGTGCCTCACTTTCAAAAACACGCAGAAGGCTCTGCGCTGATCAAGCTCGGCAGCACCTGGGTGCTGTGTGCAGCGTCGGTTGAAGAATCGGTGCCACCGTGGATGAAAGGCAAAGGCAGCGGCTGGCTGACCGCCGAATACGCCATGCTGCCGCGCTCAACCCACACTCGCTCGAAGCGCGACCCCGGTGGCCGCGGCAAAGAAATCCAACGCCTCATCGGCCGCGCGCTGCGTGCTGCGGTCGATTTGAAAAAACTTGGCGAACGCACCATCAACGTCGACTGCGACGTGTTGTGCGCTGACGGCGGCACCCGAGTTTCGTCGATTACCGGTGCGTGGATTGCCATCGCGTTTGCGATTCAAAAGCTGGTCAAAGACGGCAAGCTCGCCGACATGAGCGCGCTGTTGCCGCCGGTCGCAGCGGTTTCAGTCGGCGTCGTCAACGGCGAAGTTGTGCTCGACCTGCCATACGAAGAGGACTCCAAAGCCGAAGTCGACATGAACGTGGTCATGAACGCCGACGGTGGGCTGATCGAAGTGCAAGGCACCGGCGAACACGGTACGTTTGATCGCAAGCAACTCGACGCGATGTTGAACGTTGCTGCGGTTGGCATTGAGCAACTCGTGGCAGCACAGCGCAAGGCCATCGCGTGAGCGGGCGAGCGCTGGTTTTCGCCACGCGCAATCGCGGCAAGCTAGTGGAGTTGCGGCAGTTGCTGCCCAACAACCGCGTGCTGTCGATCGACGAAGCGCAAGCCCAACTGGGCATGGTAATTCCCGAAGTCGACGAAGACGCTGACACCTTTGTTGGCAACGCAGCCAAAAAAGCGCGTGAAGTTTCGCGTGCCACCGGCTTGCCAGCGCTGGCCGATGACAGCGGCTTGTGCGTCGACGCGCTCGACGGCGCACCCGGCGTCTACAGCGCACGTTATGCCGGACCCGACGCTGACGACGCTGCCAACAATGCCAAATTGCTTGCAGCTTTGGCCAACGTGCCCGCAGCATTACGCACAGCGCGGTTTCGCTGCTCGCTGGTGCTTGCCGATGTGCGCGGCCCGCTTGCCGATGCGATCATTACGGCGGACGGCGTGTGCGAAGGCGAGATTCTCACCGAAGCCCGTGGCACTGGTGGCTTCGGCTACGACCCGCTGTTCTACTTTGCACCGCTGGGCCAAACCTTCGCCGAACTCGGCGTCGGCAGCAAAAGCGATCTATCGCACCGTGCTCGCGCCATGCGCGCCATTGCGCCTGAGTTGCAGACGTACCTGGCCAAGACCCAAGCCTGACCCCACTGCTCATTGGTGTTGGCCTCGCCGTGCCTTTGCCTCGGGCGCGGTTAGCGCGTACCGCAGGCGATCCACTCGGCCAGCGCGGCGCGTTCCATCTCGCTTGGGCCGCCGGCTGGTGGCATTGAGACATTGTCGCCGGTGGTACGGGCTTCGATCCGTGCCGCCCATTTGCGCACAGCCGCCGCATCGTCGAAGTTCACGTCAGCTGGCGCCTTTTGCCGCATGTCCGCGGGGGCACTGCTGCTATGGCAGCCACGACACCAGTTGGTAACGAACGGCCCAGCGAAGTTGTCGTAATTGAGGAACGACGTGTCGCACACTGAAGGATCTATATTACCACTGTTGCTTGGTTCATCGGCGCAGCCGGCCACTGCAGCCATCGCAACGACCGCGAACCCCGTGAGCAGACGTTTACGCAACGAACGCATCGAAGGCCTCCGTGTTTGGCAGGTGGTCAGCCGAGTTCACGCCGCAAAGATTAAGCACGCCAGCTGCAAAGTTTGCAGACGCTAAACTTTTGCCACTCGCCGAAGCTGCGCCGGTGGTGTAGTCGACTTTTTCAGGCTGCACCGATGCATTGGTGGCGCCAAACATGCGACCACCCGCAACGCCACCGCCCATCACCATCGCGGCCGTCACGGGCCAATGGTCTTTGCCTTGATTGGAATTGAGCTTGGGCGTACGACCAAATTCTGCGAAGCACAACACCACCGTGTCGTCGATCATTTTGGTTCCAGGCTTGATCCCTTTGCGTGCGCTGAGCCCGTCGAGCAAACGAGTCAGGCCAGCAAACGTCGTTTCGTGTGATTCACTTTGATCGATGTTGGTGTCATGGGTATCCCACTCCGTGCGTGTGCTAAGCATCGTGCAAAAGGCCACATCCTGCGACAGCGCATCGAGTGCAACATCAACTTGGTCAAGCAGTGCCAATGATTTACCGCGCCGGCCCAACCCTTCGCGCACGGCTTTGAGGCGCTCACCGCGTTCAAGACTATCGGCAAAATCCTGCACGCGTCGACGGTTATAGCCAGCTGCGCCACGCGTCGCTTGCACTCGTGCCGCGCCGGCCGCTGCATAGCGTGCCAACAGCGCAGCCTCGGCCGGTGTTGGCGCAACCGCTGGCACGGCAGTCTTGTACGCCTCGGTCGGGTCAAGCAACGAAATAAGTTGATTGGTCGCGCCAACGCGCCCTGCACTCGCGGCGTAAGGGCCGGCAAATGCGGTTTCACCAAGCACCAAATACGGCAGCGGCATCGCATTGCCCAAGTCGTGAGCCACAATCGAAGCGACATCGGCGTTGCGCTCTTCGCGGGTACCGGTGGCCATGCGCTTCATCGCTTCAAGGTGCGAAACGCTACCGACATTGATGCCACGCACGACGGCAGTCAACGCTGCATACTTGGTGAAAAACGCTGAGACATTGGGCCGGCTAGCGTCGGCAAAGATATCGATACCGCCGAAACGTTGGATGGTGCCGACTGGCACATCGACCTCAGGTGACTGCACTTTAGGATCAAGCGCATACGTCGTATCCCACCCGCCTTGGGCTAATACTACGATCAAACGCTTCGGCGAGGCTGCGACTTTTTGTGACTTGGCTTCGCTGGATCGCAACAGCTGTGGCGCTACCGCCGACAATGCGCCAACAGCACCTAACGTCTTAAGAAAATTCCGTCGATTCATAAGGTTCTCCTGTAGGCTGGTCAGTTAGTAAAACAAGGCGCGCATGTCGCTGAGCATGCCGGTAAGGGTGATTTTCCACGCTTGTTTGGCATCGCTGCTGATCGCCAGCGCGTCGCGGAACAACGTCCAGGTCTCG
>JAKQOD010000500.1 GCA_029565465.1 Deltaproteobacteria bacterium | reverse complement strand
CGCACCGATGTTGCGGTCACCATCGACCCTGGCACCGAATGGGCCGATGCGCTGCGA
The DNA here is from genome assembly GCA_029565465.1 of Deltaproteobacteria bacterium. Lineage (GTDB taxonomy): Bacteria > Myxococcota_A > Polyangia > Haliangiales > Haliangiaceae > JABFXX01. The sequence goes on along the minus strand of JAKQOD010000500.1, from coordinate 15,503 downwards.
GCCATCGACGGTGCGCGGAATATGGCCCAACGAACCTTGCACGCAGTAGGCTTGCGGCAACTCGGGAGTCTGCACGCAGAATTTGCCTTTAGGCTCAACGACCATTTGGATGGCGAGGCCGCCAGACGGTTCATCGTCGAGGGTAAACGCGCGTACATCGGACACATTGCCGCATAACAAGACGGGCTTTTTGCCTGCCGCTTTGAGGCGGTCGATCACGGCTTTGGCGCGCGGCCACGGCACCCCACGTTCAATGGCGAGCTGCACCGTGGTGGCTGCGTCTTGGCCAATGGCAGCATCAGCCTCAGGGCTAACGATCAGCAGCGTTCGCACGGGGGCTTCGCTCCGCGGCGGTCCAAGGGTTTTACTGGTGCAGTCAGCGAGCAACACACCGTCGACCGTGGCCACCAATTGGTTTTTGCAGCCGCCTACGACGCCTAGGCTCGCTACCAGCAAGGTGCCAAGGCCATAATGTGTGTGCATAGTGGCATTAGGCACGCTTGCTGCAAGTTGGTCAAATCCGACGGCGAGTTCTTATTGCCGCAATGCGGTGGCAAATGCGAAACTAAGCGCATGAACACTCGTAACGCTGCAGGCTTGGCCATGTGCATGGCCATTGGCCTAGGCTTGGCAGGTTGTGCGACCGCCGAGTTGCCAACTGGCACACCGGATGGGCCCACGCCACAAGATGCTCGGCGCGACGGCCGCTTGTCGATCGATGCGCCAGCTATCGTCGATGCGCCTCCGGATGCCTGCGTGCCTGGCCAACGCCAACTTTTGACCAATGCCAGTTTCGATCTAACGCCGGTCGGCAATGGCTGGACGCAGACGCCGGCCAACGCAACCATTCCGATTATTGCACCGCCGCCGACCGGCGTGACCGCAGCAAGCGCACCCAACATCGCGTGGATGGGCGGCGCGCCGAGCGCTGTTGATCAACTGTCTCAGGAGCTGGTCGTGCCGGCTGGCGCAACCGGGTTCACGTTGACTGGTAAGTTGCAGATCGCCACCGCGGAATTCGGGTTATCGGCCTTCGATACGGTGGTAATTACCGTCCAGAATTCAACTGGGGCCACCGTCGCAACGCTCAAGACGTTTTCGAACCTCGACGAAAATGCCGCGTTTGCACCATTCACCTTGAATTCGCCGATGTCGTTTGCCGGGCAAACCGTACGCTTGAACTTTAAGTCATCGACCGACGCATCGTTCAATACCAACTTCTTTTTCGACGATCTTGCCGTCAATGTCGTCGCTGGTTGCCAGTAAGGCGGCTAGCGATTCCCGCCAGCGCTTGCGAACGCCACCAGCAGCTCGGCGATTTCGTCTTGCAACGCACGTACCGCTTTGCGATCGCGCTTGGCAAACTTGTTCACCAAGACAACAAAGCCAAGCGGCGCATTGTTAGTGCCAGCATAGCCAGCGAGCGCTGAGACACTATCGAGCGTGCCTGTTTTGGCACGCACTAGGCCTTTGGCCGAGCTGGCGGTAAACCGTTTCGCTAAGGTGCCGTCGAGCCCGGCGATCGGCAGCGACGCTGCGAAATCAACAGCAATGCGGTCGTCGTTGCGGGCTGTTATCAGCACGCTGGCCAATTGCCGAGCCGACATTTCGCTAGCGTTGTACAAGCCGGAGCCATTGTCAGCGCGCCAGTTGCCAGCCACTTTCGCAGTTGTGACAAGGTAGGTGCGCACCGCGGCCACGCCGTCGGCCCACGTTGCTCGTGCGCCGCTTTTAGTTTGGGCGCCCAAGGTCTTGAGAATCGATTCAGCCAAAAAATTATCGGAGAACTTGTTCATGGTCCGCACGACGTCGGCGAGCGTTGCGCTGTCGTGACTGGCCACCGCTTTTGCTGCACTTGGCGTGGTGCCGGTCGCAAAGCTGGCGCTCACTTTGATGCCGCGCGACCGCAACGCCGCGTGCATCGCATCGTGGGCGAAACGCAGCGGATCTTCGACACGAAACCGGCTGTAGTCGAAGCCACTAGCAGCGCGAACTTGACCTGACATCAATAGCTCGGTCCGTTTCTTGCCAGTTTTAGCCTCGATCTTGACGCTGGTGCGGCCGTCGAGCACGGTGGTCACCGTCGGCTTTTTGACCACGATGGTTTCGGTCACGGGTGGATCCAACGTGATCTTCGGCGCGCCAGCTTCGTCGAGGCCGGGCTCAACCACGACGGTAACCGCGTTGCGTTCGACCGAAAACGCAGCAACCGCAGCGCGAAACCCGGCCCGTTCATTGGGCTGCTCGTCGAAATGTGGCGGCAAATTGAGATCGTCGAAGTAGTTGGCGTCGATGACCAGCTTGCCACTTACGCTGCGCACGCCAGCGGCATGCAAATCGGCGGCGAGTTGTTGCAAGTCGCGGTAGGTCAGGGTGGGGTCGCCACGGCCGCGGACGTAGAGATTGCCGCTTACGACGCCGGTGGATTTATCCAGGCCTTCGGCCAGCACCGTGGTTTTCCAACGATACCCGGGTCCAAGCGCCGACAGCGCTGCGGCACTGGTTAATAGCTTCGTGGCCGACGCAAGGTTCTGGGCAAGGTCAGGCTCGGCGCTCCACAACGGCGTGCTGGTCGGGTTGGCGGCTTGCAAATCGACGACGATCGCAGTCAGTTTGGCATTGGCGATCTTGTTGGCTTTGGCCAGCACGGCATCGAGCCGAGTGGTTAACCAGGCACGTCTTGCCGCCAGATTCGCCGGCGCGACCAAATCTCGCGACCCGGTCGCTTCATCGTTATCGTCGTCGATATCGGCGGGCGTTGTTGCCGCCCCGGCGCCGCTGCCGGTTGGGCTACCGGTAGCGCTCCCGGCTGCAGTAGGTTGTGGTTGGGCTTGCGACGGCACCGTTGGCAAGCCGATACTGCCGGCTAGCAGTGCAGCACTCGATACCAACAGCAGCGAAGAAAAACGGCGACGACGTTGCATCATTGCACGTTACTACGCCTTGGCAGCGCTTGGTATTGCTGGCAATCGTGGTTAGCGCACTGTTTGGTGCCTGCACCCGGCGGATGTCGCGGACAGGCAACGATGAGGTGGTTGTGCTGATCGAAGCGGTCGCGCAAAACTTCGACCCGCGTTACACCTCTACCAATAACGACGCCAAGATCAGCCGCTTGATTGCGCCAGGGCTGACCGCGGTGGACACCGAAAACCTACAGCCGCGTATGGAATTGGCGGAATCGGTGACGCCAGTCGACCCGTTGACCTGGGACGTTATCGTGCGCGATGATGTCCGGTTTTCGGACGGCACGCCGGTGACCGCCGAGGATGTGGCGTGGACCTATCTCAGCGTTATCAAAAAAGGTTCAGACAGCCCGTATCAAAAGAATCTCGCAGAGCGCTTTTCGTCGATCGAAGTGCGTGGGCCGCGCACGGTGCGGTTCCATTTGGTCGCGCCGCTCGCCACGTTTTTGAGCGACTTGGATTTTGGCATCGTGGCCAAACACGCGGCCTTGCCCGATGACCATTTTGCCAACGGCACCCCGGTCGGGGCTGGGCCGTATCGTTTAGGGGCTCACAACCTGCAGCGCATTGAGCTGGTTGCCAACGAATTTGCCAGCGGCGATATGAAGCCGCGCTTGCCTCGCGTCACGATCAAGATCGTCGTCGATGCGGCTGCCCGCGCACTGATGTTGGCGGGTGGTTCCGCCGACGTGGTGCTCAACGGTGTGCGTTTGGATCTCCTCGACGACGTGGCGCAACGGCCGCGGGTGCACGTGCAAACCGCGCCGAGCCTGTTGCTGACGTACATGTTGCTCAACAACGAAGACGCCATCCTCAAAGATGTGCGGGTGCGGCAAGCCATTGCGTTGGCGCTCGATCGCCAAGCGATCGTCGACGGCAAATTCGGTGGCCGCGCGGTGCTGGCGGCAGGGTTGTTGCCGCCAACGCATTGGGCCTTCAACGCCGCAATGCCGCGCTGGGGATTCGACCGCGCGCGTGCCATGGCGCTATTGGACGCTGCCGGCTATCCAGATCCCGACGGTGCTGGGCCTAAACCTCGTTTGACGCTGACGTACAAAACCAGTTCCGATGCGTTTCGCGTCTCAGTGGCGCGCGTCATTGCCGAGCAGCTCGCGCAAGTGGGCATCGCCGTCGACGTGATGCCGTTTGAATTCGCAACGTTTTTCGTCGATATCAAAAAAGGCCAATACCAATTGGCGACGATGCAAACCGCCGATATCACCGACCCTGATTTCTATTTTGCGTATTTTCATTCGTCGCGCATTCCAACCGACAAGAATCGTGATGGTGGCAACCGCTGGCGCTATCGCAACGCCGAGGTCGATGCGCTAACAGCGTTAGGCCGAGCCGAGCCGAGACTCGAAGCCCGCAAAGCGATCTACGCTACGGTGCAAGCGCAAATTGCCAACGACGTTGCGATTGTGCCGCTGTGGCATGAAGCCAATGTTGTTGTGACCAACCGGCGCGTGCATGGGTTTGTGATGAGCCCTAACGCGCGGCTACGCGGCCTGATTGGTGTGTACAAATCCGACGAGGCGACGCCGTGACCAACGCTTGTGCCTGTGGGTTACCTGCTGCATACAACGCATGCTGCGGGCGTTATCATAGCGGCGAACTGTACTTGCGCGCACCGACGCCGGAAGCCTTGATGCGCTCGCGCTACACTGCGTTCGTGCGCAAGCTGCGACCGTATCTGCTGGCGACCTGGCACGTCTCAACCCGGCCGCCTCGCTTGGATTTCGAAGCCGGCATGGTGTGGCTTGGCCTGACGGTTGAGCGCACCGCAACCAGCGATGCGGATCATGGCATCGTAGCGTTCACTGCGCGCAGCAAACTGCGTGGCCAGTTATTGCAATTGCACGAAACCAGTCGGTTCGTGCGCGAAGCCGAGCTTTGGTACTACGTCGACGGCGATATTGCGTAGCGCCTGGTGCCAACGCAATTGAGTAACTACGCCAAACGAATCCAACGGGCGCGTGCAGCATCGAGCTTCTTGGCAAAGCTGGACGGAAAGCACTTCGCGACGTAGTCGAATGCTTGTTGGATTAATTCAGCGTCCACAGAGTCTGGCACTTCGAGGTTTTGGTCTTCGGGATTTGGGCGGATTTGCAACCGCACAATCTCGGTGAGCCGCAACACGTGCAAGCGATTCATGAACAAGGCATGCGCAATGCCCAAATACATTTCTTCTTGAGCAGGGTCGAGCACCATGATGTGGGTAGGTACCATACTTGCGAGCAAAATTGTGAACGTTACTTAGCCCTTGCGCTTGCGGGCCACGAGATCTGCCAAACGGGCGGCCAATTCGCGCTCAAAACCGGAGTCGCTGGGTTGGTAAATCGGCGCGGTGCCAGCGGCGGCTAAGGCGTCTGGCAGGTAGTCTTCCGGTACATAATGGCCAGCGAAATCGTGCGGGTATTTGTAACCGTCGCCATGGCCCATCGACGCGCCGAGCAGCCCTGCGGCGTTACGTAGCTTGGCTGGCACTGGCAAGTTGCCGTGTTCCTTGACCAGCTTTCGGGCCGCCGCGTAGGCCGTGAGCACCCGATTGGACTTTGGGGCCAACGCCAAGTACGTGGTTGCTTGGGTCAGCGGCAACACGCCTTCGGGCAAGCCAACCAGTTCAAAGGCTTGGAGGGCGGCGGTTGCCACCACGAGCGCTTGCGGATCAGCGTTGCCAACGTCTTCGCTTGCAAAGATTACCAAGCGCCGCAGCAGGAAACGTGGTTCTTCGCCAGCTTCGAGCATGCGCGTGAGCCAATACATCGCAGCGTCGGGGTCCGAGCCACGCAAACTTTTGATGAAGGCCGAGATAACCCCGTAGTGCTCGTCGCCAGCACGGTCGTACAAGAGGTTTTTACCCTGCGCAGCTTCGGCAACTTGCTCGGCGGTAACGGTGGCCGGGCTGTCTGGGCCGCTTGCAGCGTCGGCGGCGCGCCGCGCAAGATCGACCGAGATTTCCAAGATCGTGAACAGTCGGCGCGCATCCCCATCGGCGGCCGCAACGATGCGTTCGAGAATATCGTCGGTGACGTGCGGGTGCAGTTTGGCCACGCCGCGTGGCACATCGTTGAGGGCAAGCCTGGCGAGTTGGCTCAAGTCTTCGGGCTTATGGGGTTCAAGCCGGACCACGCGGCACCGCGACAACAGTGCAGCGACCACGCCAAAGCTAGGATTCTCGGTGGTGGCGCCAATGAGCGTCACAGTGCCATTTTCGACGTGGGGCAACAGCGCGTCTTGTTGGGCTCGTGAAAAGCGATGAATCTCGTCGATGAACAGCAGGGTTTTTTTGCCGAATTGATCGCGCTTACCGGCAGCGTTGGCCACCGCTTCGCGCACATCTTTGACGCCGCTGTCGACGGCGGATAACGCAATCAACTCGGTGCGCAAGGCGTTGCCGCATAGCCGGGCTAGCGTAGTTTTGCCGCAACCTGGCGGGCCCCACAGAATGATCGAGGGCAGGGTGCGGCCCGGCGACAGGTCATGCAAAATCCGCCCAGCGCCAACCAAATGGGTTTGGCCGACGAACTCGGCAAGCGACTGCGGCCGCATGCGCTCGGCCAACGGCTGGCCAACACGCGACCGCGCCGCATTATGCGCAAACAAGTCGGCCATGCCGTTACTTGCTCAAAGCGTCGAGCGCGCGCTGGGCTAGATGCAAGGCGCGTGGTGGCAAGGTGTCGCCACGCCAGGCGACCGCGCGGCTGACGACGATGGCTTTGTCGACGGCATTTAGGGCAGGCCGTTGAGCAAACAGATTGGGCCCGGTGGCGTCGATCTTGTCGAGAATGCGCATGCCACCATGCCACATCAAGGCCAGTTCGACGGCGAGGTCGCCACTTACGGTATCGATGAGCGGGCGTGCACGTGCAAACAGTGCGCGGGTGCGTGCGACTTCATAGTGGCCCAATGCGGCAACTGCTGGCGAAGCCCGGCGTTGCGCGATGTCTTCTTCCGAAACCCCGAAGTGGCGTAGATCTTCCGCTGGCACATACACGCGGCCGCGTTGCCAATCGGCTGGGATATCTTGCAGCAAGCGCGCAAACGCCAGTGCCGTCGACAAGTCGTCGGCGTAGGCATGCAATGCCGGGGTGCGAAAGCCGCCGATGTACAACAACAAGTGGCCCACTGGCTCGGCCGATTGCCGCGTGTAGTTGCGCAGGTTGGCGAACGTGGCATACCGCGTGGCTTCGAGGTCGGTCCGGAAACCGGACAGCAGCGCCGTGAATTCGGTGATCGGCAATTGGAATAGTTTGACGGTGTCAGCTAGTGCCACGAAGACCGGGTGCTCGGCCACGCCGCGATACGCATCGTGCAGCTGTTCTTCCCAGCGGTCGAGCTCGCGCACGCGGCGGCCTTCGAACGAAGGTTCGTCGGCGATATCGTCAGCGACGCGTGCAAACGCAAACATGGCCCAGATGTGTTTGCGTAGATGCGACCGCGCAAAAAACGAAGCGACGGGGTAGTTATGATGCCGCGACCGGCACAGCGCTTCGCAGTATTGGTAACAAGCGCCGAGTTCCAACGTGGGCGGCATCGGCACGGCCAATGACGGCGAACGAGCAGTTCCTAAACGGTGAATCACGTTGGCTCCATGGGCGGTTTAAGGTCGGACATCAAAAGGCGCGCGCGCTCAAGTTTTACCTCACCCGAGGCCGCAAGCGCACTGGCAATCGTCTCAACCATGGCGCCGGTAGCGCCCGCCGCGCGTGCCACCGCGCGTGCATGCAGCGACATATGGCCGCGCTGGATGCCTTCGGTGGCCAAGGCGCGCAAGGCTGCCAAATTGGTGGCCAAGCCTGCAGCCGCGGCCACGGTGGCCAGCTCGGTTGCGGTGGTTAGGCCGCTCAGGCTCAGCGCCATGCGTGCGCCGGGATGCACCAATAGGGCGCCACCAACGGCACCAACCGCCATCGGCATCGTCAATTCGCCGTGTAATTCGGTGCCGGTGTCGCGCCACACGGCAAGTGGCCGATAGGCACCACTGCGCGACGCAAACGCATGGGCACCAGCTTCAACCGCGCGCCAATCCTGGCCAGTCGCGAGCAGCACAGCATCAATGCCGTTCATGATGCCTTTGTTGTGCGTGGTAGCACGATACGGATCGAGCTCGGCGAAGCGTGAAGCGGAGGCAACTGCACGCCGCACCACCGCACCGTCGGGCACATCGTCGTTCGCCAATGCTGCATCGGCGATCCGGCAGCGCACCGTGACAGTGCGCTCGTCGCTGTAGTTCGACAAAATGCGTAGGCCGACAGTTGCTTTGGCTAACCCAGCCAAGCGATCGGCGGTGCGCTCACACAATGTGTTTACCAAGTTGGCGCCCATCGCGTCGCGGCAGTCGATGTGCCAGTGCACGACCAACATGCCACCGTCGGGCATCGGTGGGCGCGACAACTCGCGCACGGTAAGATCGACTGGGCCGCCGCCGCGCTCAACCAAGCGCGGGACAATGGTGCGCGCCCACGCGAGTAGGTCGGCTTTCTGCGCCAAGATCGCGTCGCGTGCTGCATCGACGTTGGCGATGTCGAGCAATTGCACCTGGCCAACCATGATCGGTGCAGTGGCTTCGGTGGTGAAGCCGCCGGTGCCCGATGCCATTTTGGCTGCGTTGGATGCTGCTGCAACCACGGATGCTTCTTCCACCGCCATCGGCACGAGTCGCGCATGACCGTCGATCACAAAATTGAGTGCAACCGCAAACGGCAACGCATACTCACCAATGACGTTTTCGATCATGCCATCGGCCGCTTCTTGCGACAAAGCAACGGCATCAAGTGCGCTCAAGGCATCGAGCGGTATGCCGGTGGCGTGCGAAATTCGCTGCCGACGCTCGGCAACGGACAGTTTGTAAAAACCTGGGATACGCGACGACACAGCAGGGCTTTTTACCTTGCGTTCGGTTCGAAGTCCACGCCACGGGAGGTTAGTGACAGAGGAATGACGTTGCATCCTGCTTGGATGATCCGTTGCGTGGTTTCGGTTACATCTAACGTTGGTGGCCCGACCACTATGGCAATATCGCCACCGCCAGCACCGGTGGTTTTGACGCACACATCGCTGCGGCCAAGCGCAGCGCGGACCTGGCGCACTGCTTCGGTTTCAAGCTCAAGGCTGGCGGCGGCACCAAGCGCAGCAAGGCCGACCGCGTTGGCTTGCAACGCTGCAATGAACCCTGCGCCATCGTCGCTGGCAACGCTGTTTGCGGCATCGCCAGCAGCGGCAGCGATGGCCGCGAGCGCGGCTTCGATGGCCTTGGCGTTGTGCCGTTGGGCCGCTTTAACGCCCGCCACCAACGTGGCGGTGTCGGCGCTTTGGCCAGTGAAAAATGCTAGCAGTTGCACGTTGCTTGGCAGTTGCGCAAACCGTTGCACGCCAGCCAGATCACCGCGCACAAAACGTACGAGCCCGCCGTGGGTGCATGCAGCGAGATCGGCGCCGCTGCCGCGTGCACCACGCGCGCCTTGCACGTTGCCGTGGGCTTGCTCGGCAAAGGCGAGCACCTGATCGGGCAGCGCAACCTCATGACCAAGCACGTTGCCGACGACACACGCAATCGTTGCCACGGTAACTGCTGCGCTTGAGCCCAAGCCAAGTTTTTGCGTGCCTTGATAAAAGCTCGACGAATCAACGACGACACGGCGCGCTGCGGCGGCCATCGCTGGTTCGCCTTGGGCATCGAACAAATCGACAATGCCGGCGAGGAATTCAGATAGTGCGGGAGCGTCATCGTCGGGCCGGCCCAACCGCGCGCGTACGCGGCGATTCACCGCCATTACCAACGCGGGGCCTCCGTCGAGCACTGCGTATTCGCCAGCAAGCATGAGCTTGCCGGGCGCCGAGGCAGCAAGCGAGGCCGGCAGCGTCATGGCGTAACGACGCTTGCCGCGGGCCCTGCGCCACTGATGATCACGTTGGAAACGCCAGGCACAGTCCGCAACGTCGCGGCCAGCGTTTCGGCGGTTGCGTCGTCGGTGAGCACTTTGACGTGTGGGCCGGCATCCATGGTTGCCCACGCTGCGAGCCCGTCATGCCGCAGTTCGCGCACACGATGCAGCAAAGCCAGCGTGGTTGGCTGCCAGTAAATCACCGCTGGGCGTGCCGCCATGGCCGATGCATGCATCGCAAGCGTGTTGGCTTCGGTCACCGTGCCGAGCGTTGCCAAATCGCCGTCGCGCAACGCTTGTTCGGCGGTGCGCAGATCGGCTGGCACACAATCGACCCACGCGCGATACAGCGGCGAGGTGGCTTCGGTGTGGTCCATGGCGTCGCGCGAGCTATACAATTTGGGCGCGCCACCACCGACGACACAAATGACCATGCGCACGCGCGACGCAAGCGGACTCGCGATTGGCTCGGCAAAGGCATCGCTGCCATCGGCGCTGTGCCCCGCATGCATGCGCACGAAATCGGCAAAAATCGACCGCGCGGCCGAGCCCGAGCCTTGCCGCGCCAAGATCGAAAGTTCGCGCAAGCTCAACGTCAGGCCCGCTGCGTTGCTAGCGGCAACCGCTAATGCTGCAAAGCCCGACGCCGATGACGCTAAGCCCGACGCCGTCGGGAAATGATTGGTCGAATGCACAGCCGCGCGGGTCGAGATGCCGGCGCGCGCGCGTACCAAATCCAGCCACTCGGAGGTGCGCGCGATTTCTTTGCTGCCGGCTTCGCGGCCATCAAGCGTCATCGTGTCGACGCTGAGTTCGGGCCCAAACCGCACGCTGGTTTCGGTGCGCAAGCCGTCGAGGGTAAACGACAAACTGCCAGCGGCGGGCACATTGAGCGCGGCATCGCGTTTGCCCCAATATTTCACCAACGCAATGTTGGCGCATGCACGTGCCGTGACCGTCGTACCAAGCATGGCCGGCATCATAGCTGCTCTGGCGGCAGGTTGCCGCCGACGGTGGCAACGAATCCGTACACGCCGATCGCTCGCCAGGCCGCAACTACCGCGTCAGCATCGTCGGCGATCGCGATCACCGAACCTCCACCGCCCGCGCCGGTCAGCTTGGCGCCGGTGGCACCGGCTGCACGCGCGGTGCGGCACAACAATTCAATTCGGTCGGTGGCTACGCCAAGCTCGGCCAGCAGTGCTTGTGCACGGTCGCAACATCGCCCCAAGCTGCGCCATTGCCGTTCGGCCCAGGCGCTGCGGCCGTCGCTGGCAAGTTGGCCTAGCTCTACCAACCGTGGATCATCAGCGCGGCTGGCTGTGGCTGCCGCAACGGTTTGCACCATGGCCTTGGTGTTGCGTTGATCGCCGGTGACACCGACGGCGATGCGTAGCAACGGTAGTTGCAACGGCGCCAAGCCAGCGCCACGGCGAAATTCGCCTACGCCACCGTGATACGCCAACGCTACATCGACGCCGCTTGGGGTATCGTGAAACGTGCGCTCCGATGCATTCGCAGCCGCGCAAATTTGTTCAGCGCTAGCGTCAAGGCCGCAATGCGCCGCAATCGCACGTGCCATCGCAACCGCCATGGCCGCCGATGAGCCGAGCCCGGCGCCGGCTGGCACCGATGCCTGGCCTCGCACTAGCAGGTCACGCTCAATCCATGGCGCGACGCCGAGCGACGCACAGAGATTGCGCCGTGCGACCGCAACCGGGTGGTCCTCGGCGGCCGAAATTGCCAGCCGCCAATCGGCGATTTCAGTGCTGCCGTGGCAGCCGCTGCGCTCACGGTCCGCGTCGTCCTCATCGGTCACCTCGTTGGCACTACTCGCGGTCATCGACACGCCGCACGACAGCGCGGCTGCCAACGCTGGGTAGCCATACACCACCGAGTGCTCGCCTAAAATGATCAGCTTGCCATGCCCATAACCATGGCCGTCGCGATGTGCGGCCACGCTATTGTGCTCCACACGAAATTAGATAACGCACCAATTCGTCGCCGAGATGCTTCGGTGCGCGAACCAAATCGCGCGCCGCCGCAGTGCCCGTCAACAGACAAGCGGTGCGTATCGAATGCGTCGTCCGTTCGATCATCTGCACCACACCGTCGAAGCCCGCGGCGCGTTGGGCACGCAACATCGGTGCTGCCATGCCACCACAGGTAGCGCCCAAGGCCAACGCTCGTGCGATATCGAGGCCGTGCCGGACGCCACCGGATGCAATGACTTCATGGCCTACTTGTGCGCACGCCACCGTGGCTACCGCCGTCGGTAACCCCCAATCCCAATACTCACGACCGAGCGCTTGTTCGTTAGAGTCCGCCAGCGCGCGTTCGGCTTCGACTGCAATCCAGCTGGTGCCGCCAGCGCCTGCGACGTCAACGGTTGCGACGCCGATGCGCCGCAACTGCGCAGCCGCTTGCATCGACAACCCGCAGCCGGTTTCTTTGACAATGACGGGAACGCGCAGGTTTTCAACCAGCTGCGCAATCGTGGCTAACACCCCGCGGAAGTCGCGATCGCCGTCGGGCTGAATCATTTCCTGGCCAGGATTTAGATGCACGCACATCGCATTGGCGCCAATCCGCTTGGCGAGTTCGGCAACTTTGGCCACGCCCAAAGTGCGTGCCTGCACGCCGCCGATGTTGCCGAAAATCACCGCGTCGGGCGCTACATCGCGCACCGTGTACGTCGCCACCAGGTCTTCATGCTCGGCCATCGCGCGTTGTGAGCCGAGGCCCAACGCCACGCCACATCGTTCAGCGGCGCGGGCCAAGTCACGGTTGATTTGTTGGGCTTCCGCGGTGCCGCCGGTCATGCCCGTGATGACCAACGGTGCCCGTAGTTGTTGCCCAGCGAGCTGCGTCGACAGATCAATGTCTGCCATGGCCAGCTCTGGCAGTGCCTGATGCACCAGCGTTACTTGGTCCAGCAATGTGTGATTGTTTGCAAAATTGGCTCGCCCCGATGCTGCAATTTCGATGTGATCGGCCTTGCGGCGTGCAATTGCGGGTTCAACCTTGGGGCTAGCTGCCATGGCTGCGTTTTAGCACGGTGTTCCTGACGCGCGTAGGGTGCTGCGTGGTGTACATTTACGCCATGCGTTTTGCTTCAGTATTGTTGTTTGCTGCGTTGGCAGCCTGTAGCGGATCGGCAAAAAAGGCTGATTCAACCACCCCCTCTGGCAATGGTTCGGCGACGATCAGCGAGCCGCCGCGCTACATCAAAAAAGTAGCGTTAACGTGGACCTTTCAAAAAAACGGGTCGAGCACGACGGTGTACTTGGTCACCACGGACGAAACCGGCCAAGCCCGCAGTAATCCGATGGGCAACTACCCAGGCGAATGTGTGAACAAACCGTCGACCAGCCGGGCGATTGTGATCGCGGCTTGCAAAAGCGGCGAGGTCGGCGTGGAGCTCCATGTATTTCCGAACAACGGCGAACTGATTATCTACAAAGTGCCAGTCGCTGCAGGCGCCGAACCTGATCCAATGTCGGGCATGCGCTTGCAATCGATTCCGGTGCCAGCCGACGCTAAGCTCGAAGCTGGTTGAGCACGTTGCATCAGCGCTGCGCTTGGTTCAGCCAAGCGCTTACGCGTTGGTTGAAGTCTGCCGGCTGTTCGGCCATCACCCAATGGCCGGTGTTCATGCGCTGCGCACCGCTGCCAGGGCGGCGATCGAGCTCGTCGAGCCAGCGCTGGGTATGAAACATAAAAGGCTTCCTGCCGCCGTAGATGTACAGCATGGGGCAATGCGGCTCAAAGTTCGTCGCCGAGCGAAATCCGCCGGTCCATTGCATGACATACGGATAGTTCTGTTGTGCGCCCAGTGTGTTGGCTGGCGCCGGCGCTTTGAGCGCACGCGCCATCATCCGCGTCATGCGGGTGCCGACGCCACCAAGCGGATGCGCTAGCGCCAACCAGCCTTGATAACCAGCCACCATCAACTTGGCTCGCAGCGGCAGCGTTTTGGCAAAATCAGGCGCAAACGTGTCGCCAATATCGACGCCGATCACACGTTCGACACGCGCCGGAAACCGCGCTGCATATTGGTAGCCGAAGACACAGCCCCAATCGTGCAGCAGCAAGGTGACTGGCACGGTCGGGCTAACGGCGTCAACAATCGCTGCAAACAAGGCGACCATCTCGTCGAGCGTGACCCGCCGCCGCGGATGATTTACCTCGAACCCAGGCAAGGTAAACCGCACCGTGCGATAGCTCGGCGCTAGCGCTGCGACTTGCGCATCCCACAACCGATACGTATCGGGCCAGCCATGAATCATAACGATCGTCGTCGCCGCATCGCTGGGCCCTTCGACGTACACATCTATTCCTTGCACCTGCAACGTTGTCTTCATGCTGTCTCCACGTGATATCGACGGTACCATCGCCGCAGCGGGCCCACTTGTGGTGATTGCCGCAATCGTGAAACAGTGGCGGTGCCATGCATCGAATCTACAAAATGAGCTTCGCCAGTGTGTACCCGTTGTACATCGCCAAAGCCGAACGCAAAGGCCGCACCAAAGCCGAGGTCGATGCCATTATTACCTGGCTGACCGGCTACAATGGTAAAAAACTCCAAGCAGTGCTCGACAAAAAAACCGACTTTGAAACGTTTTTCGCCAAAGCACCCAAGCTCAATCCAGCCCGTAAGCTGGTCACCGGCGTGGTGTGTGGCGTACGCGTCGAAGACATCATAGAGCCGACGATGCGCGAGATTCGCTACTTGGACAAACTCATCGACGAGCTTGCCAAAGGCAAAGCCATGAAAAAGATCCTCCGCCAAGCGTAGCGCATGGTGTTCTAGCGCCGTGGATCGCCGGCAACGCCGGTGCCCATGCGTTCAAGGATGAAAAAGTTGGTTGGTACGCGGGCTGGCCCCACGGCATAGAACGCTTTGCCCAGATACAAGTCGGGGTTGTCTTTGTCGACTTGCACTACATAGTCGCGCAAACCCTGCGACGGATCGAACTTGGCATTGCCGCCTTCGCCGTAGTTGAGCAGCACGGCGTGCAAATACTTGTTCTCTTTGCTGGCCGCATCTACGGGCGCGACCCGGTAAAAGCCAAACCGCTTCGGTGCAAATGCCGACGGCTGCAGGTTCCAGGTTTCGGTTAAGCCGTTCTGCGCAACAGGGCAGTTGTAGCCCATCACGATGCCGGCGCCCGCGTCGAAGAACCCTTTAACAAACTTCTTGATGCCTGCAACGCGCGCCCAGCCCGGCACATTCATGCCGCGGAATTCCCAGCCAACCAAGGCGGCAAGCTGCGGCATCGAGCCTTGCAGAAACACCCGTTCGAGTTGCGTGTTGTCCATCGCTTCGAGTTCCAAGACCCGCGGCGATGGCGTGTTGCGCAGCGTTGCTGGATCGGGCGCGACCCAGCCAGCGTGTTGCGTCGTGGGCAAAGCGGTAATAGTTGCAGCGCTCATGATAGGTAGGTCCTTGCGTTGTCGATGATGTGACCAGCGCTGCGCGTAGCCAGCGCCATAATCGTTTCCATTGGGTTTACGCCAATCGGAGTTGGAAACACCGATGCATCCGCCACCATCAAGCCCGCGGTGTCGTGCACCATGCCGTACCCATCGGTCACCGAGCGCGAGCGATCGGCGCCCATCGCTGCAGTGCCCATCATGTGCACGGTGAATA
>JAKQOD010000496.1 GCA_029565465.1 Deltaproteobacteria bacterium | reverse complement strand
GCTGGGATTCGTTCTTGTTGATGATGGCGTTGATCAGCGTGAACTTGGGGCTGATCAACTTGTTGCCGGTGCCTGCGCTCGACGGTGGCAACTTGCTGGTGTTTGCAATCGAAGCGTTTCGCCGACGGCCGCTGACGGCACGCGGTCGCGACCGGATTCAACTTGCCGGCTTGATCGTCATCGGCGTGATTACGATTTTGGCAGTTCGCAACGACTTGTTGCGGTTGTTGTGGAAGTAACAGGAGCTGCGATGACGCACGTAGTATTAGCGATCGATACAGCAACCGTGACGGCCAGTGCAGCGCTGTGGCGCGGTGAGGTGCTGGCCACATCAACCCAAGATTCGTCGGGGCATTCGTCGGAGTTGTTGCCGATGATCGATGCGATGTGCCGTGCTCATGAAATCACGCCACAACAACTAACCGCTGTCGCGATTGGCCTTGGGCCGGGTTCGTTTACCGGGCTGCGCATCGGCATGGCGACCGCCAAAGGCATCGCGTTTGCGGCTGGCCTCGACATGTGGGGCGTGTCGTCGTTGGCTGCCGTGGCGTTGCAAATGGCCGATGCGCTGACAGTTGCACAGCGAGCAACAACACTGTTAGTGCCGATTCTCGATGCGCGTCGCAGCGAGGTATTCGTTGGTGCCTATCGCAGCGTTGGCGTTGATCGCGTCGCTGCCGTGATTGCCGAAGAAGTGTTCGCGCCGGAAGGCGTTACAGCGTATGTGGCCAAGGCTCAAGCCGTCGGTACCGAGTTGACGGCAGTTGCAGTGGCCGGCGACGGCTTGGTTGAATTTGCCGACGTGCTTGGCGGCTTGGCATTTGCCAAACTGCCGCCGTTGACACCATGTGCTGGCGCAGTTGCACGCTTGGCAGTGGCCGGTGAACACGTGAACATGCGCGACCACGGTACGCCGGTGTACATTCGGCCATCGGAAGCGGAAGTGAATTATCCCAATGGTGTGCCAGGCGCATTGCGCACGCCGCCAGCATCGGCCAACTCATGAGCGACACCGACGCCAAACAGGATCCTGCGGCGTGGGCCGCGGCGCTGGAATCGATGCGCGATATCGGGCTCACGCTCGATCACGCCGGCCAGTTTTGGCATCACGGTGAGTTGGTGACGCATGCGCGGCTGCACCACGCGTTGCTGTCATGGCTCGATATCGATGCCAACGGGCGCGATGTTATCAAGCTCGATAGTGCGCGTTATGCATATGTCACCGTCGAAGATACCCATCTGCGTGCGCGTTCGGCGCACTGGCGCGATGGCCGTTGTTATCTATTGTGGGACGACGATGTTGAAGAAGAGCTCGACTACAGCTCGCTAGCGTTGCGCACCGACAACGCGCTTGAAGTGCGCGTGCGTGGCCATCTGCGTGGCCGCATCGGCACCCCAGCGTACTATCAAGTTGCTGAGCACATCGTCGAAGTCGACGACTGGTTTGCGCTCGAAGCTGCGGGGCATCGTTGGACGATCAGCGGCATTGGCGACGCTTAGAGCGCTAAGACCAACAGGCCTTGCACCGTGCCGATGGCGCCGCCGAGCACGGCACCGAGGGCAACCAAGATCCATTCGTCTTCTTCGAAGACGCCACGCAAGACCCGTTCAAAACGATCCTTGGGCATGGCTGCGAGTGCGGTTTCCAACGTCGCTGCCACTGCGAGTTTTTCGTTGGCAAATGCAGTGAGCGCTGCGCGGTGAGCGGGCAGCTGGGTTGCTAGCTGGGCTGCAACAGCATTGAGCACGCGGGTCTGCGCTGCGTCGTCGAACGGCGTGCCGGTGAGATTGGCGATCATCGGACCCATCATTTGCAACATCGGCGTCGCTTCGGCGCGCACCGCTGCAATGAGCGCTGCGATGGCGTGGTCGCGGGCGGCTGGATCGATTTGTTTGGCTACTTCGTCGACGGTTAGCACATCGCGCGCCAACATCACGCCATAGTCGCGTGAGATTTCGTGTTGCCGCGCAGGGAACAAGCCTTGAAATGGAAACACGCCAAGGTAACGTTTGCGTTCAAGCGGCCGAAAAATCATTTGAATAGCCAGCCAATTGTTAACCAGCCCGTCGATGGCGCCGATCAATGGCAGCAACCACCAGCGCTCAAGCGCTGCGTAAAAGCCAACCTCAAGCAGGCCGATTAAAAAGCCGAGCACCGCGCCGTAATAGATCACTACCCGCAGTTCGCGCGCCCCGACGGTTTGAAACAGCCGAGCCAAGCGATCGGCGTTGCGGCCGGAGAGTTGTCGTACCACGATGCTGCGCAAATCGACGCTACTGGTGGCGAGCGCGCGGGCTTGTGGCGCAACCGCCATGAAAATACGCTCGGCTTCACGGGTAACTTGCGCAACGAGCTGAGCTTTGACCGGCGGCGGCAACATCGCACTGATGCCTGGCTTGAGTGCGTCGAGCCCAGCATCAAGTGCGCCCGGCGCGAGCTGGGTTACCAAGGGCTGCACTTGATCGCGAATATCGGCATCGCTGACCTTGGCCAGCATGGCCTCGACCGTAATCCCGGCTTCGGCCACCGTATCGGCAACGCCATTGGCAAACTTGGGTGCGCGGCGCTGCACCACGCCTTGCCAACCTACTGGGCCGATGCCACGAAATTGCGAAGGCGCAAACAACATGCGGATCGCGACCCATTTGCAGACGTACCCAATCAGTGCGCCGACGACTGGGAGAAAAATCAAGATTTGCACAAAACTATGCATCGGTACAGCAGCCGCAGATTACGCTAGCTGGGAGCCAGAGAAAACTGACGCTGCGATAAGAACTGCCATGCGGGTGGCCACTGACCCAGCCTGGGGTTGTGTCAGCCCGGCGATTTCTGCCATGGCGATGGTGCGCCACGCGAGACGCGGGCACTGCAGCACCTCGCCGCTGGCCTGTGCTTTGCAAAATCAGTTTCCGTTCGCAACAGCATCGGTGAACCGATAGTTCCGGTCACTGCGACAATAAGCTTTAACAGGAAGTACCTCGATGAATAAAACAAGCACTGAACTTACCGCTGCACCAACCGCCAACAAAGCCATGGCGATCTACTTGGCGGCACTTGGCGTTGCCGGCGTCGCGATCATCATCGTGACGGTTGCAAAAAAATGGGGCTACTACGGCTATCTCGGTGGCGGCATGCTCGCCCTTGCTGGCTTCGGCGGCATGGTTGGTGTGAAGAAGCAAGGCGGCTTCGGCATCGTGACCTGCCCGCAGTGTGGCAACCACGGTCAGATTCAGTTCACCAAAGTGCATCGCACGTTGCAATGTGCCGGTTGCAACACATGGCTGCACGGTGCCGAGACAATGACCGTGGTGCCAGCAACGCATCAAGGTTCAGCGTTTGAATTTTGGGCACGCGTTCCAACCTCGCCACACCTGGGTGATACCTGTGGTGCCTGTAGTGCGCCGGCGACTCGCCGAGTAACCGTACAAGCGACGTCAGGTGCAGCTACTGCGGTGGCATTGGGCGCAGGCATCGTTACTACGTACAAACTGGAAGTGCCGGCATGCAGTCTGCACGACGAACCAGTTGGGCTAATCACCGACGGCGAAAGCGCGTCAAAGCTTGCCATCGGCTTTAACGGACTCGCTGCGTGGCAGGCGTTTGTCGAGCGTAACGCTGGCGCGTCGGTGCCGTCGGCCAAGACGCTGCCGGCTAAACGCGCCGCTGCCTAGCGCACGGTGAGCTGAATCGGCCGTGCAGCAGCTGCGCGAATGCGGCCGAGCAGGGCGGTCTTTTCGGTGGCTGCGAGGTAAGAGCCGCGCACCGCGTTTTCGGTGACTGCTACGATTTCAGCGGCCGACAAGCCGAGTGCTGCTGCTGTGGCGCGATAGTTGTCGGCGATGTAGCCACCGAAATACGCAGGGTCATCGCTGTTGATCGTAACGGCGACGCCAGCGCGCAGCAACTTCGCAAAATTGTGGTTGCGCAGATCTTTGACGACGCACAGCTTCAGATTCGACAGGGGGCAGACGGTGAGCGGAATGCGTTCGCGTGCCAAGCGCGCGACCAGTTCTGGATCTTCGTCGCAGCGCACGCCGTGATCGATGCGATCAACTTTGAGCAGATCCAAGGCTTCATAGATGTAGCCAGCTGGGCCTTCTTCGCCGGCGTGCGCAACCACGCGCAGCCCAAGCTCACGAGCTTTGGCGAACACGTTGACAAACTTGCTCGGTGGATTGCCGCGTTCGCCGGAGTCCAAGCCAACCCCGACAAACTCTTTGCGGTACGGCAGTGCTTGTTGCAACGTTTCGAGCGCTTCTTGCTCGGACAAATGCCGCAAGAAGCACAAGATTAGCTCTGACGTGATGCCGTAGCGGTTGTGAGCGTCGGTCATCGCGTCGCGCAAACCACCGAAGACGTCGCCGAGGTTTACGCCGCGCACCGTGTGGGTCTGCGGATCGAAGAACAATTCTGCGTGCACCACACCGTCGGCAAACGCGCGGGTGAAGTAGCTCATCGCTAGCGCGTAGAAGTCTTTGCGGGTCCGCAGGACCGCTGCAGTGGCATAGTACAAATCCAAAAACGATTGAAGGTCTTTGAAGTTGTACGCAGCGCGCAATGCTTCCACGTTCGCAAACGGCAACGCTATGTCGTTACGTTTGGCAAGCGCAAAGGCAAGCTCGGGTTCCAGGGTGCCTTCAATGTGCAAGTGGAGTTCCACTTTCGGCAGCCGCGCAATTAAAGATTCAAGTTCAGGTGACACATTCAAATTGGCAGCAGACATAGGCGCAGTGTGCCTCAAAACGCAGCAAAGCACAGCAGCGTGGGCTATTCGACCACGACAAACGTACCGTTGCCGATGGCGAGCTCAGCGTCGAGCCACGCTGCGGTGCGCGCGACGTTGGCGATGCGCACTTCATCGATCAAGCCCTGGAAAAAGCCAACGTTGGGCGTCGTGCTGCCATCGTTGATGTCGGCACCGACGGTGATGGGCCGCTCGCTTTGCGCAAGCGGGTCAGTGCTGGTGATGTCAAAGAGCGAAATTCCATCGGAATAGGCCCGCGTGGCATCGGGACCGATGACGAGTGCGTGCATATGCAGGCTAGCGTCGGTCGCGCAGCCGATCGATGCGTTAAATGGCGCCGTCCCGCGCAAATATTCAATGGTGCATTCGCCATTTCCTAGGAATAGTCCGACATCGTTGCTCGTCGGTACCACGGCGTTTGAACGTGCGACAATCGCCGCCATGCCCTGGCTCTCGTCCTTCCGCGCCCACGCCGTGATCGTCATCGCGGATGGATGCAGTGCCGCATTGTCGTCGATGCGAACATAGGCATTGCGATCGAACAGCGCGGCATCGCCAGCCAGCAAGCCATCGCTGCGTGTGATATTGAAGACCGTGAGATTTAGTGGGACGTTGCTCGATGACGCCGCGCTGCCCGCCCCAAAATGCTGAACAAGCAGATAGGAACTATCCCAAACCGCCGTGGGATTGGCGCCAGGGCCGCCTGGGTTGGCATTGCCGTAGTATAGCCAGACAAAATCTTGGTCCGTCGCAGCGTCGATTCGAGGCACTCGCAGCCATAACAATGGTGGCGCAGCACGGCTGACTGAACGTTCGATTTCGTATGGCAACTCGGTGCTGCCATCGGCTTCGATAAAGCGCACATCGTCCAACGATGGCAGCGCCACATCGGCAATCGATGGAGGGAGCGAAATGGCAACCGGCATGCCATCGAAGCCTTCGTTTCGTTGCGCATTGCGAAACCGCACCTTTTTGCGAAACTGCCACGCCGCGTTCCACCAGCCACCGGCATCGCTCGAGGCGTCAGCGACCGAGGCGTCGGCGTTCGCGTTCGCGTCGGACGACTGCAACGCGCTAAATCCGACGCGGCCACAGCTGGCAGCTAAGACCAATGCAACGCTGGTCGCAAGCAGCCGCAACGTTTTCGCGGCGATGGCGCGAAGCTGCGACAGGCAAAGCTGAGCAGAGCAGGTCAACGCGCGCATTCGATTATCGTATCGCGATTAACGAGGCGCGGCCAAGCGCCGAAGCCACCTGCGCACGTGGCACCTATGCCTACACCGACGTAAAGCTGGCCGGCGTATCGCTGGCAACGCCTTGGTGCGCGAAGAAGCGAGTCGCTGCTTCAACATGCAGCCCAAACGCGAAGATTTCGGACAGCCCCGTTGGGCCAAACACCAGGCCCCGCTCGGATGATTCGTGGTTGGGGGTAAATGGTGGTAACGCAGCGAGGTCGAGCGTTGGCGCAACACCAAAAAGCAACACCCGGTTGGGCTTTGGCGAGCTCGACGCAAACCACATCGGCGTAATGCTGGCTGGCTCGATTACAACACCCGCTTCTTCGCGCACTTCGCGGGCGCCACCTTGTTGCCAGGTTTCGTGATCTTCGAGGAAGCCGCCAACCAGGCCGAGCTTGCCGAGTTGCGGTTGAATGGCGCGGCGTACAACCAACACGCCAAGGGCCCCACGCGCATGCACGGGCACCAGCACCACGGAGACTGGCACGGGATTCGCCCAGATTTGGGTCTGGCATTGCGCGCACGTGCGTGGGTAGGTCAATGGCGGCGCGAAGGCCGAGCCGCAATAAGAGCAAAAGGCATCACGCGTGAGCATGTCGCGATCATAAGGCAAGCAGCCGGCCAGTGGCATGCCGCTATTTGGCAAATTCCGTTAACGTGGTCTCCCAGTTACTGTCTACGGCAGCGAGGTGATTGCGAAGTTCCTGTCGTGCGCGCGACAACGCACCGCGCACGGAGTTAGCTGGCATGTCGAGCACTGCCCCAATTTCCGGAGCCGACAACTGGTCCCAATATGAAAGCTGCAACAACATCTGATCTCGCAGCGGCAGGCGTTGCATGGCAGCGAGTAACGCTTTTTCACGCTCATGTCGCGCCAACTTCGTCACCGCACTTGATGTTGAATCCGCAAAGCTGTGTAGCTCAAGCGGCTCTTCAGGCCCCAATTTGTACACGTCGCGTAGATGATCAAAGAACCGGCGGCGCGCGATCTGCATGAGGAACGCCTTGAACGACACCACAATCGTGTCGCGGCTCGCAATACAATCGGCGAACGTCTGTTGGATGAGGTCGCCGACGTCGTCGCCGAGCTTGGTGCGGAAGAATCGGCAAACCATAGCGAAGTGCCGCTCGACGAGTTGGGCGCCACAAGCGGCATCGCCCGCACGCCAAGCGGCCAACAAGGCGTCATCATTCGGCGCATCGTCAGCCACGGTTGATATTGTTACCAAAAATAACGTTTACTGTCGAAGAACCTGGTTGAAACCAGTCAACAGATCGCGATAATGCCAGGGTGAAAGCGGGTCCGCCATCCGGCCCCAGTCAGGGCGCGTTGCAGCTGCCTGCCGCGGCCAATGACTTTGTGGCGCATCAGTTGCGGAACGCCACCATGAGCGGCCTATTCGGGCAGGCGCCAGCACCATTTATGATCGGCCGTTTTGAAGTGGTGCGCGAGCTTGGGCGAGGCGGGCAAG
>JAKQOD010000475.1 GCA_029565465.1 Deltaproteobacteria bacterium | reverse complement strand
CCTGGCCTCGACGGGGCGTTGGTGATTGATCCAACCGGCGCCAATCCGCAGTTCATGTTGTTTCACTTTGAGAACCAATCGTTCTAAGCAACCGATCCCGGTCACAAATTCCGCGCTAGCAGTCAGGTGTGGCTGGCCTTTGCCGCTAGCATATCGCGGTGCGGATTGTTGACTCAGCGCGGCTTTGGTTTGCGGAAGGCAATTCCGACAAAGTCTATGAAGTCGATTTGGTGGAAGTTGCGACGGATCAATACGTCGTCAATTTTCGCTACGGCCGCCGTGGCACCGCGTTGCGCGATGGCACCAAGACCGCGAATCCAGTATCGCTGGCCAAAGCGCGCGCGGTGTTTGAATCGTTGGTGCAAGAGAAACGCGCCGGTGGTTATCGCGATGGCAATGCGACGGTAACGCCGACGCCCCTGGCTGGCGATCCTTATCGCACTGGCCCGGTAGTAGCGGCCGTGCCACTCGAAGTGCAACACATTGTTCGTCGGCTGAACCAAGGTCGCCGCCGGCAACCGACGATTCCGTACGATGTACGCCGCGCGGAAACCCTCGGCCACGTGGCCGCCGAGCCAGCGCTGTTAGAACTGCTGCGTGGTTGTGCTGCAACCGACACGGCGTTTGCCGCGCAACTCATCGCAGCCCTCGCCCATTGTGGCACGTCGCGTTCGCTCAGTAACCTTGCATCCTATGTGGTCTCGCCCCAGCTAGGCACGCTGGCTCGTTGCGCCAGCATGATGATTGCGCAGCGTGTGGGTGGCAGCGCCGACACGTATGCGCGTTGCGTTGCGCCGCTACTAGCTGCGGTGCAGCCGTCGCTCGACGATGACAATAGCACCGCCGTGATAGCCATCGCCACCAGCGTGATGAGCCAGGCCCTCACGGTTGGCTTGTACCTCAGTGGCCATGCCGCGGCACGCCCTGCTGTGATTGCTGTGGTGCGGACTGCGGGCCCGGGCGACCAACATATCGTTCATGTGTTGTACAAGCTTGCAGGCTTGCAGCGCGACGGTGAGATGTTCGCGATATGCGCTCGCCACATCGACGACCAGCGCAGCACGAAAGACAATCGCTCGGCACAACGATATTTCCGCCGCCGCACGGTGCGCACGTTGCGACGCCTGGGCAATGCCGCAAGTCGCGATTTTGCACCGATGGCGTGTGCGATGTTGCTGGCATACCGCGACAGCGACGCAGAGCCTGTGCGCCACGGCGTCTTTGGTGAGACGTGGCCAGCGTTCGCCCGCTATCACGCGTTGAATTATCTGCTGCATGACAACAAAGACGACCTTTTCCGAGGCGCTCACGACACCAGCGCCTGGCATCAAGGCGGCCAAGGCCTGAGTCGGATCGAGCTAGACGACGCAGCATTCCCTGCGTTGTGGAAGCAGCGCCCGGATCTGTTGTGGCGCTTAGTCTGCGGCGGACAACTACATGCCGCGATTGATTTCGCAGCACTCACGCTACGCAGCAACACAGGTTTTCTTGCGTCCATTACCGACGACGAATTAGCCGACACCATGACCGATGGTCATCGCACGGCGCAGAAATTCGCATTCGAATTTGCCATGCAACGCGCAATGTCGCCAACGCTGGCGCGCGGTGCCGCCGCCAGTAATCACAGCCCAGCGCATGATTGGGTGGTCGCATGGGCAGCGCAGCATCCAAGCGATGTCGCCGCCAGCGGCACGTGGCTGGCATTGTTAATTACCGGCA
>JAKQOD010000474.1 GCA_029565465.1 Deltaproteobacteria bacterium | reverse complement strand
GCCGCCGGCTCGCCGGACTTTTTATCAGTGCCGTCGGCCATGGCTAGAGATCCTTACGGTAAGGGAATACTTCGCGTTGGATGGTGCGAATGATGAGGTCGATAGCAAAGGCAAGCAACGCAATGATGAACAACAAAAGGTAGTTGTTTTCGATCAGGCCACGGCGCTCACCATCGCCAAGCATGCGGCCGATGCCATGCGGCGTATCGATGGCTTCGGCCAACATGACGTAGCCGAGCGCGAGGCCAAATTGAAATCGCAAGCTAGTGATGATGTCGGGCAGGGCCAAGGGGACCAATACTTTTCGCAAGATTTGGCTGTTGCTCGCACCAAGCGTCTTCGCAGTTTCGACGAAGCGCTCAGGCACACTCGCGACCGCTTTCATGGTGTCGGAGAATACGAACGGCACCACAGCAAAAAAGATGAACATCACTTTTTGCTTTTCACCGGTGGAGAACAACACCAACATCAACGGCAACATTGCACCCATCGGAATCGAGCGCAGGAAAATAACTAGTGGCCCGAGCGCTGCGGAAACAGCGCGTAACGAACCAGCTGCAACGCCAAGCACAATCCCGACCAGCGCTGCAAGGCCAACGCCTTCAAGCACACGGGTCAGCGTTGCGACGATGGCCTCGCTAAGGCCGCGGTCGGTGAGTTTGCCAAACGATCCAAACACTGCGCCAGGGCTCGGCACTTTGCTTGGCGAAATGATGGCTTCGGTTGGGCTGCCACGTGTGACGAACCACCAAAGGAACAGCAAGAACGCAAGGAAGCCGCCGGCAATCGCTAAGCGCAATTGCACGGGCGGATCGGCACGCAAGGTCCGATACCACGGTGGTGGTTTCGGAATCTCGTTGGCTACACCGTCGCTAGGCGCGGCTTCCGGTTTGCTGTCGGTTTTGTTCACTGCGCCTCCGCCGGCACCACTTTCACTTCAACTCGGCGATTCTTAGCGTGATTGTCTGGATCTTTTGGATCGGCCGGTTTGTCCCAGCCATAACCAGCAACGACAAATTGGTTTGGATCCATTTTGTATTTGTTGGCCAGCTCTTGTTTCACCGCGTTGGCACGGTTGAGCGAAAGTTCACGAACCAGTTTGTCGTCAGCCGAACCACGCATCGAACCATCGGTGTGGCCCGAAATGTGGATGCGGGCAGCGCCGAATTGGCCAGCCAGCTTGGCGACTTCTTCGATGGTGTTTTCGACGTTTGGATCGTAGAGGGTTTCAGCGCCGCCACTTTTGCCTGCGACCTTTTTCTTTAGCTCGAACGAGTTCGGGAAGAAGCTGATGGTCACCGTCTTGGTGAGAATGGCGCTTTCGACATTGATGCCGTCATTTGCGACCGGCGTGAACTTGAACTCGTACTCGCTCTTTTGCTCGGCGTACTTAGCTTCTTTGCCAAGCTTTTGAATGACCGAGAAGTCCATGATTTGATCGAACGGCACTTTGGTGTCGAGCACACGAATGCTGCGGTACAGCAGTTGCGCCGTGTTGTAGGTGCGTTCGAAATTGGTTGGATTGTTTTGATTCAAGAAGAAGTCGCGGTTCTCGGCATAGTTGGTCCAGTGCGCATCGCCAAGCATTTTGAGCGCGGAGCCGGCAGGTAAGCCATAGAGGTCGTCCATCCACTTGGCGGCTTCACCTTTTTTGGCTTCGTCTTTAAGGTCAGTGTTGGCGTCGAGAATGCCACGCACCAAGCCTTCGATGATGTCGGGATTGTCGCGCGAGAAGTCAGCGCGTGCGAACCAAACGTCAGCAATGAGCTTGTTCGCCGTTGCCGTGTTCACCACCATGCGGTTGCCTGGCAGGTCCGCCAAGGTGTAGATGTCTGGTGCCCACGACACCACGGCCGAGATTTCTTTTTTCTTGTCGGCGTTGAAGGCGGCGGCCGCTGCAAACGCATCCGGGGTAAACTTGAATTCAACTTCCGAAGGTTGCACGCCAGCGTTGAGCAACATGTTCAACAAGAAGTAGTGCGATGGTGAGTTCTGCGCGAGCACAACGGTCTTGCCACGCAAATCCGAGACGGTCTTGATGTTGTCGCGACCGACGATACCGTCGCCGCCGTTGGACCAGTCGATTTGTTGATACACGCGCGGCATGGTGCGTGGGTCGCGGTTCAGGCGTTGCACGATCAGTGGCAACATGTCGACGGTCGCCCAGCCGATATGGATATCGCCCGACGCAAACGCATTGCCCATGTTCACCGGGTTGTCGATGAGCACGAGCTCAACTTGGAAGTCGTTGCCTTTGGCGTCTTTCCAAATTTTGCCTGGACCTTTGCCGCCGTTGGCGTAAATGATCGGCGCCCAGCCGGCCCAGATGTTGATGGCGAACCGCACCACGCGGGTTTTGCCAAGGGCTTTGTAGTCGGAGGTGCCTGGCACTTGCGGCAAACGCGAGCCGGCTTCGAACGTGTACTCCTTGACGGTAGTAACGCTGTTTGGATCAGGATTTTCAGCTTGGGTTGGCGCCCCGGCTTGATTCTTGATGTCTTTGATGTCGACTTTGTCGACGGTTGGTTTATCGGCCTTCTTGTTACATTTCATCACTGCAATACCGACGAGGCCGAGAACGACCGCTGCGACTGCAATGAAAAACGCCGGTTTGGGCTTGCCTGCTGTGCTCATACGTATCTCCTGTGACGTGCGCTAGATGCCTGGCAACTACTGCGTTTCGATTTCTTTATCGGTGATGGCGGGGCCAAGGTCTTTGGAAGTTTCGACCACCGGTGTGGTTTCCGGCGCGCGCATACCAAGCTCAACTTCGAGGCCTTTGAGGGCATCTTCGGCGAGTACTTTTTCCATTTTTTCTTCGGCTTGAATCTTGTCGATGCCTTCGGCTGACAAGTCCGACGCCACGCGCGCCGCACCACGATTGGTGTCGATCTTGCGTTGAATGACTTGTTCCAGTTGACCGAAATCAGTCGTCAGATTCATGTCAAAGCTCTGCGATAGCTTGGCCACTTCGGCTTCGGCTTCGCTCATCTTCAACTCGGCATCGTATTTATGGATGCGCTCTTGCACTTCAACCAACTTCTTATTGGCGTGCTGAATCTTCTTAAGATTGTTTTGGTACGCAGTCTCGTGCATCGTCAACTGCTCTTGGTTCTGCTCAAGCGTGGTTTTGGCTTTTTGCAGCTCCAAGGCAAACTTGGACGCCGTTTCGCGGTCGCCAGCTTTGAGGTACGCCTTAGCTTGCGCGGTGATGCGCTTGATGTTGGCTTCGCCTTCTTTGACTTGGCGCGAGACGCGCTCAACTAAGCCACGGTATTGCTCGAGGCCAACGCGGCCTTCTTTGAGCTGTTCGACGGCTAAGTCGTATTCGTATTGCATTTGTGCAATCGGATCCGCTTCCCAAAAATAGTTGGCCAGTTTATTGAGCTGAGCCCGCATCGCACCGAAAAATTTGCCGAAGATCATCGCGTCCTCCAGCTGACCATCCCCGGGCCAGCGCAGGTGAACTTAACCGGCACTTGGGTTGGGCTCAAGCCGTCGGGGGCGTGACTGATGAGAAAAGTCGCTTTCTTGGTAGTGGGCTCCAACAGTTGCACCTAACGCGACGACGTGGCAGGCGCCTTGACATCGTTCAACCTGACCGCTATATGCATATGACATTGAATTGCAATTACACATCGATGGTACCAAAAGCGTCGATTGCTCGTCGGCGTGGTGCGTTTGCACGCCTGCGATGGGCGCTTGCCAGTGCGATGTGTGGCGTAGCGTGGTTGGCGCAGCCAAGTGGCGCGGCACCGGGGCCCAGTACGACAGCGATTCCGCCAGCGGCTGGACCGTCGACGGCAGCGCCTGTGCCAACGGCACCTGTGTCAACGGCACCAGTACCACCGGCACCGACTGTGCAAGTACCAGCGGCGCCAGCACCAACGGCACCCGCACCAACGGCGCCTGCCATGGCCGCGTGCACCGGCAGCATTGATGGCCACGTAATTGATGACACCAGCCACGAGCCAGTGAACGGCGCTAGCGTGACCGTGGGCGCGACTGCAGAAATCGAGACCGACGACAAGGGACATTTTTTTGTAAGCGGGCTGTGTCCGGGCGAGTTGACCATAACGGCTGGCCGCATCGATTACATTGCAGCATCCAAGACGCTAACGATTCGTGCTGGCGCGTTGGTTTCGCTTGAAATTGAAGTGCACGTTATCAACAACGAAGTCATCGAAGTCAAAGGCCACGCAGCGCCGCCCACGAGCATGCGCTCGACGGCCGCGGTCACGGGCGAAGCCCTTGAGCACACCCGTGGCAAAGCGCTGTCCGAAGCAATTGCTGACGTCCCTGGCGTTGCGCTGCTGCGCTCTGGCACTGGCATGGCTAAGCCGATTGTACGCGGCCAATTCGGCCGTCGGCTCCTGATGTTGGTCGATGGCATGCGCCACCGCGCGCAAGAGTGGGGCCTCGATCATGCACCCGAAATTGATCCGTTTACTGCGGACAAAATCGAAGTGGTGCGCGGCGCCGCCGGCGTCCAATATGGCCCTGATGCCATTGGCGGTGCGGTGTTGGTGTCGACGCCACGCCTGTTAACTACGCCAGGCCTCGGTGGCGAAGTTCATATGATCGGCTTTAACAACGGGCTCGGCGCCGTCGTGGCCGCGCGCTTGCGAGGCGTGCCTACCGCAGCGCCCAAATTCGCGTGGATTCTCGAAGGCAGCGCCAAGCGTTTAGCGTCGGCCAACACGCCGGATTATCCGATCAATAACACCGGCGTCAACGAGTGGAACGTCGGTGCGACTGCAGGCTATCGCCAAGCGCATTCGACCTACGAGCTATCGTATCGGCACTATCAAGCCAAGCTTGGGATTTGTTCGTGTTTGCGGATCGACACGATCGACGATTTTTACGCGCAGCTTGCGCAGAATCGGCCAAGCGGCGTCGACCAATTTGAATCGGACTTCAGTGTCGAACGGCCGTACCAAGAAGTCGGTCACGACACCGCGATGTTGCACGCCCACTGGGATTCTGGACGGTTCGGCACGTTGACCTTGATGTATGCCTATCAGCACAATCTGCGGCGCGAATATGAACAAGCGCGCAAAGCGACCACCGACGCGCAGTTCAACTTTCGACTGCAGACCCACGAGCTCGACCTGACGTTGGAGCCAAAGCCGATTCACCTCGACGATCATTGGCATATTCGGAGCTCATATGGCCTCGCTGGCGTGGCGCAAGTGCATGCCTATAACGGGTTGCCACTGATTCCTGATTACGATGCATTCTCGGGCAGCGTGTTTGCCATCGCGCGCTTGATCGGCCACGACGTTGAGTTCGAAGCTGGTGCGCGCTACGACGGGTTGGCGCGTAGCGCGACAATCGAACGCCAGGATTTTCTGCGCTTGGTGCGCAGCGGGCAACTCGATAGCGACGCCTGCGGGACGCTCACCGATAGCCAAGCCCAGATCGACTGCAAATCGCGCTACCACACGGTGTCGGCCTCGTTGGGGGCGTTGCGGCGCTTGTCGGATGCGTGGGATGTGAAACTCGATTTGTCGACGGCAACGCGGCCGCCGAACCCGGACGAACAATACCTCAATGGCACATCACCGACGTTTCCTGTGCTGGGCTACGGCAAGCCGAATATCAAAGCCGAAACCACCTACAGCGCGTCGGCGACCACGTCGTATCACCATGAAAAATTCACAGGTGAAGCTTCGGCATTCGTCAATCGCATCAGCGACTACATGTATTTCGCACCGGCCTTCGACGCCGACGGCAAACCAATCTTTGACGTTTTGATTCGCGGTTCGTTTCCGCGCTTCGTTACCCGCTCAGTCAATGCGCTGTTTTATGGCGCCGACGGTGGTTTGGAGTGGCGGCCCCACGCTGCTGCAACGTTGGGTGCGCAAGCGTCGCTGGTGCGGGCTCGCAACACCACCGACGATACGTTTTTAGTTTTCGTTCCAGCTGATCGTTATCGAGCGACGGCCACGTATCGACCGCCGGCGTGGCGCAGTTGGCATAATCACAACATCACGGTCGCAGGTACCTATGTCGCGCAGCAAACGCGTTACGATCTAGCCGCCGACTTCGCCAAGCCGCCGGCCGGTTATTTCTTGCTCGGTGCGGAACTGAGCACGGAGACCACGGTGAAAAACAATGCAGTGAAATTGGCATTAAGTGGCAGCAATTTGCTTGGCGCGCGTTACCGCGATTACACCAGCTTGCTGCGCTATTTCGTCGACCAGCCGACCTGGCAGCTAGCGTTGCGCTTGAGCATTCACTTTGGCAAATCCGAATAGTCGCCAGGCATCTAGAAGACTGCGGTGGCTTCGAAACTAAACGTCATACCGAGGTTGCCCGTGGCAAGGTAACGGTGACCAACCAAGTCGATCAACGGGGCGTGCATCGGATTGACTTCTTCAGTGCCAGGATTGACGACATCATTGTTGTCGTCTTCACACGTGCCGCTGCTGGTGCTGCCACAGGTCGGCAAATCGACGCCAGCGTCGGCAAAGCTGATGGCATGCGTGGTGTTGCGGTAGATGTCGGCCACGAAGCCAAGATGCACTTTGCTGCCAAGCTGCGCGCGCAGCGAGAAACGACCGCCGAGCTCCAAGTAGTTCTCGACGTTGGTGATGCCTGGGTGGGATAGTGCTTGAATGTCGGGCGTGGTCGGGCTTTTATCGAGGATAAGCGGCGCGCCAGCAGTGTTGACATCACCAGCGAATGCGAAGGCTTCCCACATTTCGCTGTAGTTGCGGCCTTCGAAATGCGCAATCGAGCGCGCTTCGGCGCCGAGCGTCACGTTAAAGTTGTCGGCTGGTTTGTCGAAGACGAACAGGTGGCTGCCAAACCGAAAACCTGCCTGTTGCGGTGGCAACACGTTGGTGGCACCGAACCCGGGATTGGTGAACAATGAGTCGGATTGCGAAGCGACCGGCGCTTGCCACCACACTGCAAAGAACGGTTCGGCACGGCCAACGCGCTTGGTCACCGATGTCCACGCGTTCACTTCGAAGACGCCGGACCCAACACCGGCGCTATTGCTCGGATTTGCGCGCGCAAAGCGCTGGGTCGTGCCGATCGGCAAGCCAACGTTGATGCCGAGTTTCCAGGTCGGCTTGGTATCGTCTTTGTGTTGATTCATGGGGGCTACACCAAGCCCCAACCACAACTGGTTGAGGCCCTTGCGGGTGACGCCTCGAAATACTAAATCGCCATTCGGCAAGCCCGTCGCTGGGTCATCGGCATCGAAACCGCCCATGGGAATAATGCCATCGCGCAAGGTGCTTGATGCAGCTCGGCTAACGCCGTCGAGCGACAACTCGGTTCTGTCACTGATCGTGATTGGCAGCGCAGCTGCCAGCCAGAAGTCATGAAACAAGCCAAGTTCGAGGGTTGGCGTAACCATATGCCGAGTACGGGCAGCGGTCAGTTCACGACTGTTCTGAACGCCGTCAAAAGCACCGCCGGTGAGGTTTTCGCGGCGAATGGGCGTCGATTCGGAGGTGAAGCCATAGTTGAGCTGCAGATGCAGATCGATCGGATTGCCTGGTTCGCTAGCGGTTGTAACCAGGGCATCGGGACCGGACCCTATGCCGTACATAGGCCAGTCTGGAGCTGCCGCTGCAGCTTCGGCCGGGCTGGGCAGGGCTTCGGCCTTCGGCGCAGCCGGTGGCGCAGAATCAGCTTGAGCTACAGCCGTACCTGCCAGCAGCGTAACCAACGACGAACAAACATGGCGCTTCACCGCGCGACGGTATCGTACCGTGATCTCATCCGCAACCGCTTTGCGGCAGCTACCTACGCGCCGTCGCGCTCGCGCAAGCCGAACTCTTTCATCTTCATTTGCAGGCTTTTGCGACTGATTTTGAGCAAGCGCGCAGCTTGGGTCACATTGCCGCCGGTTTCATCGAGCGCGCGCACGATCAATTCACGTTCGACGCGGATGGTTTCCGCTTTGACGATGTCCTTGAGCGACGTGTCGCCCGACAATTCAGCACTTGCGTCCAACCGTTCGCTGTTGTCGCCGACCACAACCGCTGGGGCGGCGTCGGCTTCGTCGGCGCCCGTGAGTTCATCGGGCAGGTCGTCTTTGGCGATGCGTTGTTCGCGGCAAAACAAAATGGTGCGTTCCAAAATGTTTTCGAGTTCGCGAATGTTGCCAGGCCAGGTGTGCGCTTCGAGCGCCAACATTGCGTCGTCGGTGAGCCCCGCGACGTTCTTTTTGAGGCGCTCGTTGAAGCGCTTGATGATATGCGTCACCAAGATCGGAATGTCACCGGTGCGTTTGCGCAGCGGTGGAATCATCAGTGGCACAACATTGAGGCGGTAGTACAAATCTTCGCGGAAATTGCCGCGCGCTATCTCTTGCTCAAGGTCGCGGTTGGTTGCGGTGATGAGCCGCACGTTGACTTTGATCGTCTTGAGCCCACCGACTCGTTCGAATTCGCTTTCTTGGATCGCGCGCAGCAGCTTGACCTGCATCTCGACCGGGATTTCGCCGATTTCATCGAGAAAGAGAGTGCCACCATCGGCGAGTTCGAACCGGCCCGGCTTGGAATTCACGGCGCCCGTGAACGCCCCTTTTTCATATCCAAAAAGCTCCGATTCCATCAGGTTTTTGGGAATCGCTGCGCAGTTGATTTTGATGAATGGGCCGTCTTTGCGGCTCGAATTTTCATGCAGCGCTTTGGCCACCAGTTCTTTGCCCGTGCCGCTTTCCCCAGTGATGAGCACGGTGGATGGCGTATCGGCGACGCGTTCGATGACGCCAAAGACGCCTTGCATTTCGGTGCTGGTGCCAACTAGGCCGAACCGGCCACGCTCTTCGCCGTCGCGCGGGCTGTAGATTTCGGTGCGTGGTGATGCTTGATTGGCCTGCGCTTGCGCGACCGCTTTTTGCACGGTGGCACGGATAACGTCTTGTTCAAACGGCTTTTCGATGTAGTCGAAGGCGCCGGCTTTGATTGCCTCGACCGCTTGGCCAACCGAACCATACGCAGTGATCATGATGACCGGTATGTGCGGGTGGTGCTTCGACGCAAACTGCAGCAGCTCCATGCCGGTTGCATGCGGCATGCGCAGGTCGGTAATCACGACTTCGACGCCGGATGGCAGCATCGTCATCGCTTCGGCGCCATCGGCAGCTTGCACTACCTCGTGGCCATCGCGGCGCAGCAACGCCACCAAAACCCGACGAAGGTTTTGTTCGTCGTCAGCGACTAGAATTCGAGCGGGGGCCATTGCTCGGTAAGGTACCACCGTCGCCATCGGCTTGTGAATGCGCAGGGGCGTCGGGATTTGCGGGAGCCGCCGCAGGCATCGTTAAACGGCCGGTTTCGGTGATGTCTTTGCCATCTTCGCTGCGGAATGGCTCGGATGCTGGCAAAAACACCGAAAAGGTAGAGCCTTGACCTGGGTTCGACCGTACTTCAATCGTGCCAGCGTGTTGGTGCACGATGCGATGGGAAATCGCAAGCCCGAGCCCTGTGCCTTTGGATTTGGTGGTGAAGAACGGAATGAACAGCTTTTTAAGCTTGTCGCGTGGGATGCCAACACCGGTGTCGCGAAAACGGACTTCTGCGAATTGGCCATAGCCCAAGCGCGAGCGCCGCCGGCGCGTCGTGATAATTTCCAAGGTGCCACCGGTGGGCATAGCTTGGCAGGCGTTGATTCCCAAATTTAGGAAAACCTGCAACAAGGATTCTGGATCTGCGGCAACTTTGGGCAAGAATTCGTCGACGCGCACCCGGACTTCAATGTTTTTGGCATCGTCCGATTGGCTGACCAACTGCGCGGTTTTGCGCACCAAAACGTTAAGGTCAATGTTGCCCGCTTCATCGCGGCCCGGTCGTTCGGCGCGGGCGTAATCCAAAAAGCGGGTGACAACATTGTTGAGGCGATTCGCTTCTTCGACGATAATGTCGAGCAATTCTTTGGTTTCGTTGGCGGCGTCGTTGGTTGCATTAGGCGCGCCGGTCGCAAGCGTGCGATCACCGGAGGGCGGCATCAACAATTGTGCGGCGCCCTTGATTGCGCCAAGCGGGTTGCGAATTTCGTGAGCCAGACCCGCCGCCATTTCGCCCAAGGCGGCGAGGCGATCGCGCTCTTTGACCCGTTCGTACGCTTGGCTTGACTCGATGACCCGGGCCGCGGCGGCTGCGAGTTGCCGAAACGTTTCGACGTCATCGGGGTCGAACGCGCCGTCGGCGCGATCGTCACGCAGACACAACATGCCAAGCAGCCAGGCGCCTTGTTCGGTTTCGGCCGAACCCAAAAACGGCACGATCAAGGTGCTGTGCAGTTCGGTTGCGCGGCTCGACAGCGACTCTTTGGCAGCGAGTTGCGCCGCCAGGTTGGCAACCACGGTCGGGTCAGCGTCGTCGTCGCTACGCGCGGCCGCTTCGTTGATTTCGAAACGCAACACTTCAGCGTCGAGGTACGACATGCGCACGCGGTCGAGCAGGGCGCGGTCGCCGTTGGCATCGAGCCTTTCGGGTGGCGCTTTGCCGAGAAATGCAGCGCGATCGAAGCCGGCACCGTCAGCGTCAAGCAAGTACATCGACGCATCGGTGACGCGGCGCGATTCGTCCAGCGCGGTCATGATGCGGGTCACCATGTCGGCGACGTCGACGACGCCGGGCAAGTCGCGGCGCACCGATTCGAGTCGGCCCCGCAATTCGAAGCGCTGGCGCAGCAACCACCGATTGATGCCGTTTTCGAGCCGGCTGCGCACCGGCTCAAACAGAATCAAAATCACGAACGATGCAACCAAGGCGTTGAGCAAGTACAAACCCTTCTGCTCACCACCAATCCAATACAGCAACAGGCTGTACACGGCTGACAACAACACAACCAAGGTGCCCAGCACAGCCATCTTCCCGATGAGTTCGTTGAGATCGATCAAGCGCGCGCGGAAAAGCGTTTGTGACAAGAAGTACAAATACAAAATGCCCAACACGTTGCCGACTGCCGGCCAGGCCACCCCAAAGCGTGGCAAGACATCGGTGGCCGTAAGCGTAGTTGCGACAAACGCCCCCAGCGTGAGATAGCGAATCCGCGTGCGTTCGGCAGTTTTGACCGTGTTGCGATACTGCCGGTACATGTCCCAAACGCAGCGGTACAAGCCGCCGAAGACATAGGCGCCGAACGGCAACGCAAACCACAATTCGTCGACGATGGGGTTAACGACCGCAGAATAGATCAAGGCGCTGTAGGCGACCAACGTCCATGCTAGCGTGACGCGCGGGCCGCGCTTGGGCCCCCCGATCGATGGCTGCGCCAAAAAAGCGCGATAGAAGCGAATCGCGGTGGGGGGAATGGTGGCCGCCGCCCACAGCGACAGCCAGTGCATCAGCGGCCGGTCGGTGGCCGCGTCGAGAAACGTGAACACGTGCCACGCGGAGACGTTGAACGTGAATGCGGCAAACGCCGAATACATGCGATCTTTGCGCGAGCGCAACAGCACCGACATGCCGATGGCCAGGATCAGCAGTGCTGCTAACAAAGCCGAGACTGCTTGCGCGTTCACCGGGGTACCTTAGGGTGCGCGGCCCGACAATTCAATCGGTTTGCCCATCGAGCCGCTCGTCACGCATCGCACGGCCCGCGCATTGATGCAAAATCCGCTACACTGCAGCGGTGTCGTCGTTAGATTATTCGAGCTTGCCGTCGGTGCACCAAGTGGTCGAGCGAGCCGCGTTGCTTGACGTCGCGCGGCCGGCGCTTGTCGCCGCCGCACGGGTGCTGATTGAACAGCAACGGCAGCGGCTGCGGAGCGGTACCGCCCTCGACCCCGAAACGGCGTTTTCGACAGCGGCCATCGCTGCCGAAGTGGCGCGGCAAGCCCGCGCACCGCTGCATGCTGTGATCAATGCAACCGGGGTTGTCTTGCACACCAACCTGGGGCGTGCACCGTTGCTGCCGGCGGCGTTTGCCGCGGTCATGGATGTAGCCCTCGGTTACAGCAATCTCGAATTCGATATTGGCGAAGGTGTACGTGGTTCGCGCCACAGCCACGTTGCGCCACTGTTGCGCGACTTGACCGGCGCAGCTGCCAGCGTGGTGGTGAATAACAACGCGGCAGCGACGGTGTTAGGCATTGCTGCCCTGGCTGCGGGCCGCGAAGTGATCGTCTCGCGTGGTGAGCTGATCGAAATCGGCGGCGCGTTTCGGTTGCCGGATATTTGCGCGATGTCAGGCGCGCGGTTGGTCGCGGTTGGCACCACCAACAAGACCCGCCTCGACGATTATCGTCGCGCGATCGGGCCTGCCACGGCACTGTTGTTAAAAGTTCATCCGTCCAATTTTGAACAGCGCGGCTTCGTTGCCAGCGTCGATATCGCCGAGCTCGCAGCGTTGGGCAAAGCTACCGGCGTCGCCACCATGATGGATGTTGGCTCCGGTTGTTTTACCGATGCCGCGACCCAGCAGGGCTGTGGGCTGCCACCTGAGCCAACCGTGGCCGAGGTCGCCGCGCTGGTTGATCTGGTGAGTTTCTCCGGCGATAAACTGTTGGGCGGCCCACAAGCTGGCATTTTGGTGGGTGGTGTCGAACTCATCGAGCGCGCACGCAAACATCCTTGGATGCGCGCTTTACGGCCGGACAAGCTAACACTCGCTGCATTGTGGGCCACCCTGCAAGCGTATCGCATCGACGGCGGCCGCCACGTGCCGGTCTGGGCGATGCTGCGCGCCAGTGCAGCCGAGGTGGCAGCCCGCGCTGCGCAGGCCAAAGCTTTGATCGATGTCGCGCCAGCATGGCTGCCGGGGTTGCAGTTGGCGATCGCACCAAGCGTTGCCACCGTTGGCGGCGGCACAATGCCAACATCGCAGTTGCCGTCGACCGCTCTTTGCATCACGGCCGACAACAACGAGCGCTTGGCCCGGGTTGCTGCAGCATTGCGCCATGGGCAGCCGACCGTCGTTGGCCGCCTCTCGGATGGCGCGTTATGGCTCGATATGCGCACCGTAGGTGACGCTGACCTTGCAAATTTTGCTGCCGCCGTAGCCGCGG
>JAKQOD010000473.1 GCA_029565465.1 Deltaproteobacteria bacterium | reverse complement strand
GCCGGCGTGCGCGCCGACGACAAAGTTTGTTATCACGGTGGCTTACGCTCGGTGGTAGAAAGCAATCTCACCGATGCCGCTGGTGATAGCAGTTGCGAATCTTTGACGTTTGGAATTTCACATTCGCAAAACGCAATCATGGCCAAGTTGGCTTACCAACATCTGGAGCCCGCCCAGCTAACCGACACGGCCACCGCCTTCGGGTTTGGCACGCGGGCAGCAGTCGAACTGCCCGGCCTGGTCGGCCAAGTTTCGCTAAGCGAGCAACGCGATTTAACGTTTGGGCAAAACGCCGCCGGCTTCTCAGGTTCTCGATTGTCGGCGCTGGGCGGGGTTCAAGTGGCAAACACAATTGCCAGCGCGGGCCTGCGCGTGACCCCGCATATCATTCGTGCGATCATTGAGCCTGACGGCAACGTAACCACGCTCGACGCTCGGCCTAGCACGCGGGTGCTGCCTGCGGCCACCGCACGCACCGTCGGTGCCATGATGCGCCAAACCTGCGAAAGTGGCAGCGCTGCAAAATCGTTTCGACGCAAAAACGGCTTCCCTGCGGCGCTGACGGCTGCAGGCAAAACCGGCACGCTCAACGGCAATGATCCATTTCCGATGCAGTTTTCATGGTTCGTCGGTTTTGCGCCTGCGGATGCTCCCGAGTATTCAATTTCGGTGGTCTTTGGCAACACCGAGAACTGGCGGCTCAAAGGCCATATGGCCGCGTCGGAAATGATTCAACGCGCGTTGCGCAAGCCTTGAACGCTGGGCCGTGCGATGGCGCACGACAGCAGCAGCAAACCACAGCAACCAGCGCCAAACGGTGATACGTTCAGCCTGGCCTCGTCAATAATTTAGGAGACGAACTACCATGTCTTACGGTTTTCGCACGTTACGTTTTGTTCTCGCCAGCACGTGTGCGCTGCTACCAGCAGCCGCCATCGTAGGCCAATCGTCGTCGGCCTACGCCGATGACGAAGCGGATGCAGCCGCCGCTAACGAAGCCGGCAAACAAATGATGA
This sequence comes from Deltaproteobacteria bacterium, assembly GCA_029565465.1. Taxonomy (GTDB): domain Bacteria; phylum Myxococcota_A; class Polyangia; order Haliangiales; family Haliangiaceae; genus JABFXX01. Next base: position 3,142 of record JAKQOD010000473.1, on the reverse strand, counting down.
TCGACAGCAACTTTGCTGGCGCAAGCAAACAATTCTCGCTTGCGATCAGCAAATCGCGCTTGGCCAAATACTCGCTCAACCTTTGCAACTCATTGTTGTACGAAGGTCGCTACGATGAATCGTTGCAGGCTTGCAACGAAGCCAACACCAAAAACCCGGATGCTAAGACCGCCGAAAAGATCGCAAAGATGATCGAAAAGGTCCGCACCGAAGCGCACAACGCCAACATCAAGCTTTACGACGAACAGCCGACTGGGCCAAACAATCCCGATCCAAACAACCCAAATCCGAATCCAAACCCGGATCCGAATTACCCGAATCCGAATCCCAACCCGGACCCGAACAATCCTACCCCCGTTGGCCCAGCCGTCGGGCGCCCACCCGCGGTCGGCAAGCCACCAACGCTACAAAAGATCGAATCGCCGAAGCACATTTACACGTGGACGTTAGGCGGTGGGCTCGCCGGTGGTGCGGGTGAAATTGATAACGCCGGTGGTGCCATTAATGTCGCTGGTTTGCGGCTGCATGGGGACTACTTGTTTGCGCCGCAGATCGGGGTTGGGACCCAGCTGCGCGTCGACTTCTTAAATCTCTCGGGCGATGGTGCAGGCAACGATTCGGCCAACCTCGCCAACGTCGGCTTGAGTATCTACAAACATTTGCCATTCAATCGAATTGTGGTGACGCCGTTCCTGGGCTTCCACGGCTACTCGATCACAGCTAACGATTCGACGGTGACCGACCGGGTGCAAGGTGCCGGGTTGTTCCTTGGCGCAACGGCTGGTTACGCTATGGGCCAACGCGGTGAACATTTGATAAGCGCTGGCATCGACTACAACAAGTCGTTCAAGGGCACGCTGGAAGGCACCGAATTTGAAACTAACGGTTTCGCCTACACGACATTCAGCCTCGGCTACACCTACCGCTTCAACACGCCATTCGGCTCGTCGCGTAGCGGCGGCTCGTTCTTCTTGGAATAGCGTTTCGACTGCCGTGGCAGTTTAGGCAAGGTCGCAACCAGCCGCGCACTGCCGCGCTTTTGTTTGATGGCATATTCGATGCGTTGGGCACGAGCGCGGGTGCGAAACGGGCCGTGCACCACCATCACTGACCAAGGTCGTCCAACTCGAGTGGATTTTGCGCCACCTGGCTGCTCGCCGTTGTGTTGCCGCAGCCGAGTCGCGACATCAAGCGCGATCCCTACATAGGTCCGGCCAAAGCGCTGCGATTGCAGCACATACACATACCAACGGGACGCTGCCATTGCCGCAGCCTAGCCTGGGCCTGACGTTTTGCGTTAGATTTTTGCCAAGGGATGTCTGCTGCAGTGCATTAGATCGGGTAATCTCCCCGCGCTTAGCGAAGTTGTTTGGCTAACCATTGATAGAGGGAAAACGCATGTCAGATTCCGCGTCGACCGCAAAACTCACCCTACCCGACGGCAAAGAAACGACGTTGCCGGTAATTGTAGGCTCGGAAAACGAGCACGCGATTGATATCCGCAGCCTGCGCGATAAAACCGGGTACATCACGCTCGATTCCGGTTATATGAATACCGGCTCGACCCAAAGCGCGATCACCTACCTTGACGGCGAACAGGGTATCCTGCGCTATCGTGGTTACGCCATCGAAGACTTGGCTGAAAAGTCGGACTTCGTCGAAACCAGCTACTTGCTCATCAACGGCAAGCTGCCAACCAAGACCGAACGCGATGCGTTTTCGAAGAAGCTGACCTACCACAGCCTCATTCACGAAGACATGCAGAACTTCTTTTCGGGCTACCCTCCGACCAGCCATCCAATGGCGGTGTTGTCGGCGATGGTTACCTCGCTGTCGGCGTACTACCCAGATTGCCTCGACCGCACCACCGAGATGGACCTGCACATCACGCGCGCGTTGTCGAAAGTGCGCACGCTGGCCGCATTCTCGTACAAAAAGAGCATCGGCCAACCGGTCATGTATCCAAAGAACTCGCTGCGTTACTGCGCGAACTTCTTGCACATGATGTTCGCCGTGCCAGCCGAAGACTACGAAGTCTCGCCAGTGCTGGAAAAAGCCTTGAACCAGCTGCTCATTTTGCACGCCGACCACGAGCAAAACTGCTCAACGTCGACGGTCCGCATGGTCGGCAGCTCGGGCGCCAACCTGTATGCAGCAATCGCATCGGGCATCTTGGCACTTTGGGGCCCATTGCACGGCGGCGCTAATCAAGCAGTTATTGAAATGCTTGAAGAAGTGAAGGCCGCCGGCGGTGACTACAAGAAGTTCATCGACGACGTGAAGAACAAACGTGGCAACCGTCGCCTCATGGGCTTTGGCCATCGCGTTTACAAGAACTACGACCCTCGCGCCAAGATCTTGAAGAAGATGGCGGACGAGGTGTTGGAGCACTTGGGCATCAACGACCCAATGCTCGAGTTCGCCAAGGGCATGGAAGAAATCGCACTCAAGGACGACTACTTCATCTCGAAGAAGCTGTACCCGAACGTCGACTTCTACTCGGGCATTCTGTATCGCGCCATGGGCATTCCAACCAACATGTTCACCGTCATGTTCGCCATCGGGCGTCTGCCAGGCTGGATTGCGCACTGGAAGGAAATGGTCGAAAATCCAGAAACCAAGATTGGCCGTCCACGCCAAATCTACACGGGTGAACCAGCACGTCCGTTCATCCCACTCGACCAGCGCTAGGTCACAACCAAGCTGCGCGGTTGTTGCCCGAAGTACCGGCCCGTCAGGGCACGGGCTTCGGTTTTTTTTGCCCTATGCGCGCGGCGATTTTTTGCGTTGCCAGGCTGGTTCGCAGCGCCGAGATCCAGTACGCCCTTACCATGCGCCTACTGTTGTTCTTGTTCGCGGTTGGCGTTGGTGCGTTACCTGCGTGTCGCGAACCGCCGGCAGCAACACCCGACGCAACAAGGGCCGATGCTGGCGTCGACGCACCGCTGGGTAAAGATGCGTATTGCGCAGCGTCGTTTGGCAACGCGCTGACCAATGCGCACGGCCGCGTCGACGGCATTATCACGGCCGTGGTGGAGCCTGGCAATATGCGGTGCGCACAGCCCAACAACGACCATGTCATCGTGCAAGTGCGCATGAACAACGCGATCTATCGCATGGTGGTGAACATCGAATCGAACGG
>JAKQOD010000442.1 GCA_029565465.1 Deltaproteobacteria bacterium | reverse complement strand
CTCGGCGTGAAGGGCACCAGCGCAAAAACTCTAGATGCCGCCTGCACTAACCGCAAATCGTTAACCGATCCGCCGGCGTTCCAGGTCCCCACCGTCACCGGATGGGACGGATCCTGTACATCAACGATGCGAATACCGAAGCCGTTAGCGACATAGGCGTAGTTGCCAAGCAGCCGTACATTTTGTGCGCCTTGCAAAGGTTCGGCGAGTTCACCGACTTTCACTAGGTTGTGACTTTCGCTTTCATTTGGCATCCACGTCGCGGTGTGCAACCGCCCGCGACAAACCCGACAGTCGTTGCCTGTGCAGCTAGCGCTATCGTAGCGCAGCGTACCGTCGCTGCGCCGATTCGAAATGCGAATGGCGTGGTGAGCGCGACCGTCGTCGTTTTGGTACTGCACAAACGCCACGGTTTGATCATAGTCACCGAGCGTCGCACCGAAGGAAAACACGCCGGCCGGTGATGCGGGGAAGCGCGTGAAGCGAAGGATGGCGGCGGCGTTGGGGCCGAGTCCACGAATAAACCAGCTGCCATTGGGTTCCCAGCCGTGCAACGAGTTTGGTTCGGCAGCCCCAAAGTCGGCAGCGGAGCGATATGCTGTTGCGCTGGGGGCTAACTCGACATGGCACCCCAATTCGTCATCGGGATTTGGTAGCGGCGAGCCCGGATCGCCGCACGCGATCCAGCCGGCCAGGCCTAAGGCAATAAACAACGTTGACTGCAACATTCCACTCAGACTCGCAAGCGGCTGACCTTGGTTGGCTGCAAACCGCTAACCGCCACCTACAGCAGCGCGTTACAACACCGCACCCGCTGTCGCAGTGCAGCTTCGTTATTGCGGCGTTTGATCCTGCAGAATAATCAAACCACGCGGGATATCAGCGATATAGATCAGCCGTTTGGCCATATCAACATCAATACCGACCGCGCTGTCGAACACACCGCTGCTTGACTCGGGGCCATCAGGATCCCACGTGTTGTAGTAACCAATCAAGGTGGGGTTGGTTGGATCGGATAGATCGAAGACGCGGGTGCCGTCGTGGTAATACGCGACATACGCGCGATTGCCAAAGGCCATGACGTTGTGAATCGAGGTGTAGTCGCGGGTTTGGTACGAACCAATTTCTTTCATAAACATCGGCGAGGCAGGATCGACATCGACGATCGACAAGTGTGCACCCGCGGCTTCGCCACCATGCAGCGCAATCTTGCGGCCGTTGACTACCGTGGTCCAACTTGAGTGGCTGGTATTGGTTGGCGTATCCGCCCATCGCCCAGTAGCAACTGGCGCGGCAGGGTTGGTATAGTCGACGCGATAGAAGCCTGCACTCCATGCATTTAAATAGGCGATGCCGTTGTCGACCATCATGTCGTGCACAAATGGGCCGTCGGTTTGGAACGAGCCAAGTTTTTGCGGCATGGCGGGATTGGTGACGTCGTACACCGGGCAGGTCGCATCGTAGTTGCCCCAATATGCATAGACTTTGTCATTGCGTGTCTCGGTAAAAACGGTGTGGGCAGATTCGTTGACCTGCGCAACCGTCATCGGCATGGTCGGATCGGTTACGTCGACAATCTTGCTGGGATTATCGGCAATCAACGCAAACGTTTTGGCGCCAGCGACCACGAGTTTGACGTCGTTGGTGTAACCGTTGACCCAGTGGCCAACCTTCACAGGCCGGGTCGGATCACTCACGTCGATAATGTGCATGCCGTCATCGCGGACGAGATACGCGTACTTGCCAAGCACACGTACGTTGTAGGTGTAGGCCGGCTCTTCCCAGTTCGGATCCCGGTATTCGCCGAGTTTGATGATGTTGGAGCTCATCGTTTCGCCAGCAGGCCAGGTGGCGCGCTCCAGCCGAGCGACGCAGACCCGGCACATGCCGTTGTCACATACGGCACGGTCAAGCCGCAGCGTGCCATCAGGTTGACGATTCGAAACCCGAAGCGAAATGCTGAAGTTGGTACCGTTGCCATCAAACGATGTGCGTTGAAAGGCAACGTTGGCATCGATCGTACCTGGCGCGCTGGTGTCACGGTCGACGATAAGTGCGCTGCCATTTTTTTCGAACAGCACACTCGAGCGGCTGCCAAGCGGAATGCCTGTCATAAACCAACGACCGTTGGGCACCCAGCCATCCAACGTGCCTGCAGTGGTAGGCCCAAAGTCAGCGGCCGATGCATATGGATTGGCGCTCGGCGCAGGCCCAGATTTACATTCGGTGACAAAGCCGGTCGTCGCACTGTCGATCGGCGTCGTTGGCGCATCGGCGACCACGGCAGGTGAGCTATTGCCGCATGCGGCGCACGCGGCGAAGCCGACCAAGATCGTGGCTAGAAAGACGTTTCTCTGCATATCCGCATGGTTGGCTACTACGAGCGTAAGCGCAACCGCAACTGGCTGACAGTCGCTATCAACCCAGGTGCGCGGCTACCACGGCAAGTCGACAACCGGCGGGTGCCTGTGTGAGCAAGTCGGGCGCAAGATGCGGGGCCGCAGGTGGCGCCGTTGGCAATGTGCCACCAACCACCAGCATGAGGGCGGTCGGGGCCTCGCGATTGGGCCACAGCGCAATGGCATGTGGCTCCGCGACCGCACAATCACTGCCGTTAGCAGACAGCACGGCAATCGAAAGCTGCATGCGCGCGTGATCCACGGTTGGCCCCACCGCTGACCGCACTGCGGCAGCCAGCTCGGCGGCGCTCAGCGTTGCGGCATGCGCTGCAAACATGGCAAACGCACCGAGCGCTGTGGCGCCAAGCAGCGCGCTGGATGTCGCAGCGCCTTGAATTTCAACTGCGAGCACAACCACGCGCTCACCGTCGATGTGCCAGCTGTGTTCACAATAGCCATCACGCAGCGTGCTGGCTTTATGGCCTAACACGTCCCATTTTTTGGCAGGCGTTGTCACGGTTGCCCAATCAGCTTGGTCACGCACCGCCTTGGCAAGCTCAACTTCGCGATCGTGGACCGATGCAGCGAGTGATTGCTGCAACAACAGTGCACGGGCGCCTGCGCGACCGACCGCTTCTGCGGTTAAGCCAACAAATTCACGCTCAGCGTCGGGCAAAGCGCGTAGGCTATCAAAGTTGGCCACGACAAAACCCCACAATTGTTCACGCGCAATGATCGGCGCCCACAAGTCCCACGTCCCTTGGCGCAAAAATACTTCTAGCTCCGCACGCTGTTCGCCGACGATCATAGTTGCCAAGTCGGCCACGACAAGCGGCTCTCGATGCCGCAAAAACCAGGCTGCGAGCTTAGCTTGCAAGCCAAGCACGGTGGTCCCGTGGCAATCAACTAGCTTGTCGTTGTCGTAGCGCAGCACGCGGCTTGTTGCGAAATGCAACCGACGGCGCCAAAGCTGCTGGACTTCTGCTTCGATTGCCGGCAGCTCGTGCTGGGCCGGCAACATTAAGGCCCATTCGCTGACGGCGCTCGTGAGCTCGGGTTCGTTGGCGAGTTTGCCTCCAGCCCAACGCCGGCCATAGCTGATGCTCAACACCAACAAGGTGGCGCTACCCAGCGCTTTGCCCAGATCGGAAAAGTCACCGAAAATGCTGAAGGTGCCGGCAAGCAGGATGCCGCCACCGCCCAAAAACAGCAACGCCGCCTCCATCGCGGTTGCGGCGTCACGGCCCTGCCGCCGCAATAAGTCATTTTTGTGAATTAGCCGAGCCGCAATCAAGGTGCACAAAATGCCAGGCAACCATGCCAACGGATACCAGCCGGCGATCCCGTACGCCAGCAACGCATCGGCTAACCCAAACGTGCCTAACACCAAGATTGCCACCAGCAAACGCAACGCACGATTGCGCTCGTGCCCGGGCATGGCGCGGCGAATAATGTAGACACCGATGCCCGCCCAAATCGCAATCATGCCGACATGCGGCGCCATCAACGGGCCGCTCAACGAGTAGTAGATTCCCGACGGCAGCAGTTGCACATCACGGATCATCAGTTCGGTGGTCCACGTCACGATCATCGACACAAAACCGAGTGCGCCGGCAGATCGCACGACCCAGCGCTGGCGTTCGAGTTGGCCACTGGCACCCAACAGCAACAGCAACACGCTCGGCCCAATAAGCGAAACCGGGCCATTGCCCAAGCGCAATAAGCGCCGTGCAATGCCGGGGTCGTGGAACAGCACCGCCAATGCCGAGCACATCGCCCACGGTAGCGCGCCGGCCACCGCGCCTAAGACGCCAACCCGCATGACGCGGTCGCCACGCGTGATCATCGTATGGACCGCGATCGCGCACAGCAGCGCGGTAAGCACAAGATAGGGCAGCGACAACCAAGACCAGCGCACGCAACTGGCACGCTAACTCTGAAATTGTTCGGTTCCTACGCAAAGCGCAGCGAAAAACTGTCAAGTTGCGCTGGGCGTGGCACAATATTTACGTTGTCCCGTCGTACGCCCCGCTACCGTCTGAGTCTTTCCGCCACCGTTAGTTCGCTGCTTGGCGGGCAACGCGTGGTCTGCCGTACCCGCGACCTGTCCGCCGATGGCATCAGCCTCGATTCGGTAGCGCGGTTCGACCTCGGCACGCGGGTTTCGGTCGCATTGGTGGACCCTGACGCTGGTTCGGTGGTGGAAGTCATCGGCGAAGTTGCCCGCGTCACCGAAGGTGCGCATGCCGCGCTCGGCCTGCGGTTGTTAGAGCCGTCGTTTGAGTGGAAATCGATGGTCAGTCGCTTGAGCCAACGGGTTGCCGATGCGCCAACTCATGCGCAAAAACGTCGTCGGGTGTTAGTCGTGGGCGATGATCAGCGGCAACGCGGTGCGATGGCGCTTTACGTCACCAGTGGCTGGGACGTCATGTTTGCATCAGACACCGAAAGCGTGCGCGACGCCTTAGCCACGGCGCCACTCGACGCAGTGATCGCCGAATTGGACACCGATCCAACCGCCGATGGCCCGTCGTCGTGGATGGTGATCGTCGAACTCATGAGTCAATGTCGACGCAGCCAACCGCAAGCGCGGCGCATCGTGCGGGGCAGCAACCGCGGCGGTGACTTTGACGCACAGCTGGTGCATCGTTTCGTCGATCGTGATGCCGGGCTCGACGCCTTGGTTGACGCGCTAACCGCCGATATCGGCGCGTTGTGAAACGCTACTGCAGTTGCTGATACGCCGACGTTAACGCTCGAAATTGCGCTTCAAGCTCGCTGCGTTGATGCAGCGAAATGTGGGGCTGCAAATCGGGGTGCACAGCGCGCACCATGCGGTGATAGGCGCGTTTGATCGTGTGGGCATCGGCACCTTCGGGGACGCCGAGGGTGCGGGCGGCTTGATCCCGGCTCCCCGCAGTCGACATTTGGTGTGGCGCGCTGTGTTCCGCGCTAACACCACTGTGTTCGAGTGCGCCAATCGTGTTGGTGAAGTGCAAAAACGCAAGCAAGCGAAACCGTGGGGTGCGTGCTAACGGCCAGATTTGATCAAGCCGATGCGGTTGGGTCATGGCTGCGACCATGCGGCGGTCGGCTTCGTCGAGGGTGATGCCACGCAAGGCATCGCTGCGCAGCATGATTCGAGCGCCTGCAAATTGCCGCACCAAGCGATCGGCCAACACGCCGTCAACTTGCGCTTCGAGATGTTGTCGTACCCAGGTGGTTAGTGGCAGTTCGCGGCTGCGGTTGCCGGGTGGATACGCAACGGTGCCGCCATCGAACTCGATGTTCAGCGGCTGATTGCGATTGCTGTTGATCAAGCGCGCCAACCGCAGGCTGGCCATATGTGCGGCATTCGTAGCGTCTGCCACCACGACGGCGCCACGGCGCAACACCAACACATCGCGGCGACCGCGTGGATCGTCGATCGACAATACGCCGCTGGCCATGGAACGGCCCAGGCGAAACCAGTAGCTCGGCAACTCGCCTGGCGCCACCACTGCAAAGGTTGGGGCTATGTCAGGTTCGCAGTGCACCTATCGCTTGTAACTGGGTGCGCAGGCGGCGGCAAATTTTTGGCAGCGTCGCTGCCAAACTCGCCCATGAAAAAACCGGGCAGCGCCCGGTTCGTTGCATCGATCATGTGACCGCTGATCCAAAGATCAGCGAAGCAACTCACATGAAGCCGGCTTTGCGGCGTTCGGCGATGAAGTCCACCACGGTGGTGTGCACATCTTCGCGGAATTTGACGTGACCGCCAGCGATCTCGCGCAGGGCAGTAACGGCTGGTTTATTATCGCAATCAACAATCGCGCTTGAGCCGCGTGCCAATTGCCGAGCGCGTTCGGCGGCCAAAACCACCAACGCAAAACGATTAGGGACTTGATCCAAACAATCTTCAACAGTTACGCGTGCCATAAGTCTCCGTTCGGGAACCCGCAAGGTACTCGACTGGAGTCCCAAGTCAATGATCTATGTGGTTGATCCGTCGCTAGCGTTAGAAATGCATGCATTCTAACGAGTTAGGCACTTCGTGCGGTCGTGCACCCGGACGGTCGGTAACGCTTGTATTGCTGGGCAGCTCCGACTAACGTTGAGGGGCAATTCGTTTGGCTCGGCAAGGCCGCGAGTTGTCTTAACTTATGACAACACAAACTACGAACGCTGCCTCCGGGCGGCCTGTCCATATTGATCTCGATTGGGATGCGTTGGAAATTGCAGTTGAACGCAATGCTCCTGATTCAGACAGTTATCTCGATTTGACCACGGGGCGTGTGCTCACCATCACCGAAGGTGATCCCGAAGCCGCAGTGCAACGCGAAAGCGTGACAGTCAACATCCGAAATTTTCTGCGTGTTGAACCAGCCTCCTCGCGTGAGCAATACCGCTGGATGGAGCGTTTTGTGTCTTCGGTCACCGACGAGCCGCTCCGTGAGCGGTTGGTGATTTCGATCGACGGCAAGGGCGCGTTTCGCCGCTTCAAAGATGTGTTGTTAGGGTTTCCGGTAGAGCGCGAACGTTGGTTTTCATACCGCGCCGAGCTGCTGCATTGGCACATTCACAACTGGCTTGAACAACACGAAATCTTTGCCAACAATCCACCGCCGTGGGGCGCGGCTGCGCCACCGGTTGAACTGCCCGTGGTTGCCAAGCCTGCACCTGCTGGCAGCGAAACTCCCGGTGAAGTGTTGCGTCGCCACGCGCGCGAATTGATCGATGCTTTGCCAGCGATCGACTTGCCTACCGCCAACGCGTTCCTCGAGTTTCTCAAGCAACGCGCGACTGACGCTGCCGTCGACGACGACAAGTAACCCGCACGGCTAACGCCGCGCTTGCTGGTAGAGCGCTAGGTATTCTTGGTTCATGCGCTCAGCGGAAAAACGTGCATGCGCCGTCTTGCGTGCCGTCGCCCCCATGGAGCGCGTCCGTGCGCGATCTGCCATTAGCTCAGCGAGCGCATTGCGCATCGCTTTTTCGTCGACGGCTACCAACTTGCCGGTGCTGTCTTCGTCAATCACCGAAGGCAAGCCACCCACTTCGGTGGCAACCACGGGCAAGCCCGCCGACATCGCTTCGGGCACCACCAGTGGTAGCCCTTCAGACGTCGACGACAACGCAAATACGTCGAAGGCTGGCATGATGCGTGGCACATCCATGCGGCGGCCAGTCAGCACGCAAAAGCGTGGATCGGGCAAACGCGCCACTTCGGCTTCAACGTCTGAGCGTGCTGGGCCATCACCCACGATCACCAGACGGCAGGTCGGCGACAGCATGGGGGCCATGGCCCGAAGGAGCATGACTTGATTCTTAAATTCGTCGAGCCGGCCCACCGTGCCGACCACCCACGCGTCGCCTAAGCCTAATTCGGCGCGGGTCTCGGCGCGTGCTTTGGCGTCCGGCACATAACGTTCCAAGCGAATACCATTGGGGATGGTGCGCAGTTTAGCGGGCGGGCAATCGTGTTGCGCCAGCGCCTGTTCGGCCGTGATGTCGGAAACCGCCACGAAAAAGTTCACCCATTGCGCCGCGACCCGCCGCAGTGCGCGATTGCTGAAATTGGCTGGATTGCGACCGTGTTTGGTGTGAATCGCAGCCGCGCCAACCAACCGGGCAGCTGGCGCTGCATAGATGAGCGGCATCGGATTGTGGGTATGCACCACGTCGACGCCACGCTTTTTGAGCGCCATGCCAATGCGTGCGCTCAGGGTTGGATCTATGCCATGCGCTCGCTTTTCGACCCGCATGATATCGATGCCTGCGGCGGCAAACTCGTCGGCCAACGCCCCATCGGGCGCAGGCGCAAGTGACATTACTGCAACGCGATGGCCCAAGGCTTTCTGGCCAATCGCAAGATCGAGCGCCACCCGTTCTTGCCCGCCGACGCCAAACGAAGACAACACATGAACGATCGAAAAACTCACGACGGCACTCGTACCGCGGCTGATGCGCGGCCGTCAAACCCCGGTGTGCGCTTCGCAGCGTGTTTGCCAGCGCATTCTGAAGCCACCGCTAGCCATCAGTGTTCGTGCAGTTTACAATCAGTTGATGTCAGCCGGGACCGAAGACGAAGAAGCGCTATTGGCTTCGATCGGCTTGCGTGCGGTTGGAGCCGACCTGGCCCCGGTGCGCGCCGCTGCCACCCGTGTGGCACGCCACATCGCCAGTAAAAAGCTGGGTGTTGTTGGGTTTGTGCCCGCCGATCCGAACGTGGCGACCCCGGCGGTGTTGATCCATCTGGGCTTGGCGTTAGTCGAACTAACGGGGGCAACGGTTGCGGTTGTCGACGCTAACGTGCGTTACCCAGCGCTGGCGGCGTTGAGCCAAGGCCGGCGGCCCGATAGCGATGATTCAGTTTTTTCGACCCGTTGGCTGCGGGGCTCGCTAGCGCTGCTTTCGCCGGCGAGGGTGGAGCGGGCAGGTGAAGTCCTGCCGCAACTGGCGCGGCTGTTGGGCGAGGGCGCCGATTTGTTTAAACATGTGCTGGTAGATCTCACCGGCTTTGAATTGCTTGGCGAACATGGTGCAGCGGCTGCAAGCATGGACGCCGTGGCGCTGGTGGGCCGCGCCCATCGTGCACGGGAGAGCGAATTACTCGCATTAGCGCAAAGCATGCCGCCTGATCGATTCTTAGGTGTGATGCTCGTCGGATAGTTTTCCGGCCGCACGCTTGAACCACGTATAGGGTCCGTGGTTTCCTTGCCGCCATGATTTCCTTCGACCAAGAAAAGATCGCGATTATCGGCTTGGGCTATGTCGGGCTACCGGTGGCACTGTCGTTCGGCAAAAAGCTGCCAACGGTGGGCTTCGACATTCGGCAAAAACGAATCGACGAACTGCTCAAAGGTCACGATGAAACCCGCGAAGTAACCGGCGAGCAACTCAAAGCCGCAACCAAGCTAACCTTGACGGCTGACCCCGCTAAGCTTTCAGAGTGCACGTTTTACATTGTCGCGGTGCCTACGCCGATCGACAGCAACAATCGTCCAGACCTTGGGCCGATGATCAGCGCCTCGAAGACGGTTGGCCCGCATCTGCGCAAAGGCGACATCGTTGTTTATGAATCGACCGTGTATCCAGGCGTCACCGAAGACGTTTGTGGTCCCATCCTCGAAGAAAAGAGCGGCCTCAAAGCTGGCGTCGACTTCTTCTTGGGCTATTCGCCAGAGCGCATCAATCCAGGTGACAAAGAACACACGTTCGAGCGCATCGTTAAAGTTGTCGCTGGCCAAACGCCCGAATCGTCGGAACGCGTGGCGCGCGCGTATGCCGCTGTGGTGACCGCAGGCGTGCACCGTGCGCCTTCGATTCGCGTCGCCGAAGCCGCCAAAGTTATCGAAAATACCCAACGCGATCTCAACATCGCATTGATGAACGAGCTGGCATTGATCTTCGACCGCATGGGTATTCGCACTGCCGACGTGCTCGAAGCTGCCGGCACCAAATGGAACTTCCTCAAGTTCACACCAGGTCTCGTCGGTGGGCACTGCATTGGCGTTGACCCGTACTACTTAACCACCAAAGCCCAAGAGCTTGGTTATTTGCCAGAAGTCATCTTGGCTGGCCGGCGCATCAACAACAACGTTGGGCCTTTCATTGCACAACAGTGCGTGAAGTTGCTGGCGCAAAATGATGCACCGCTCAAAAAAGCCAAGGTTGGCATCTTGGGCCTGACGTTTAAAGAAAACGTACCTGACCTGCGCAACTCGAAGATTCCTGACATCATCGCTGAACTGCGCAACTACGGGGTCGAACCGATCATCCATGATCCACTCGGTGACGCGCACGAAGCATTTGAAGAATACAAAATCACGCTTACGGATCTGTCGAAGTTCGAACAGCTCGATGCGTTGATCTTAGCGGTAGCGCATCAAGAGTATGTTGGCGATGCCGGCGCATTGATGAAGCGGGTGCGCGACAACGGCGTATTCCTCGACGTAAAGAGTGCGCTTAAGCCAAGTGCCGTGGAACGCGGCATTCGTTACTGGTCCTTGTGAGCCTCGCTGTGAGCCAATACGACGACATCTGTGGTGATTTGGTCAACCGTCCGCGGCGCTGGCTGGTAACGGGCGCAGCGGGCTTCGTTGGCTCGGCATTGGTCGAACGCTTGCTCGACCTCGGTCAGTCGGTTGTTGGCATCGACAATTTTATTACCGGCCATCGCCGCAATCTCGACGAGGTTTTGGCGATCAATCCAGACGAGAAGTACCAGTTCGAGTTTATCGAAGGTGATCTTCGCGATCTGGCAACGGCGCAGCGTGCCTGCAAAGATGTCGATATCGTGTTGCATCAAGCCGCGTTGGGGTCGGTGCCGCGTTCGATCAAAGATCCGATTGCGTCGCACGAACACAACGTCAACGGCTTTTTAAATATGCTGAGCGCCGCCAAAGACGCCGGCGTCAAGCGCATGGTGTACGCGAGCTCGAGCTCGGTGTACGGCGACCATCCGGGCTTGCCGAAAGTCGAAGATCGCATCGGCAAACCGCTGTCGCCGTACGCGGCAACCAAGCGTTGCGACGAAATCTACGCGGGCGTGTTCCACCAATGTTACGGGCTGGAACTCATTGGCTTACGGTACTTTAACGTCTTTGGTCGACGCCAAGACCCTAATGGTGCTTACGCAGCCGTTATTCCACGTTGGATTGCGCAGCTCATCGCTGGCAAACCCTGTGAGATTTTCGGTGATGGCACAACCAGCCGCGATTTCTGTTACGTCGACAACGTAGTGCAGGCCAATATCCTCGCTGGCACGGCAACAGACCCAGCCGTGACCGGCACGATCTACAACGTTGGTTGCAACGGTCGCACCGACTTGCGCGAATTGTTCACCATGATTCGTGACAATCTGCAGCGCGAATTTCCTGACG
>JAKQOD010000431.1 GCA_029565465.1 Deltaproteobacteria bacterium | reverse complement strand
CTGGCTGCGGCCGATGATCGTGTTGATGCGTCCACCACGTGGTACCAGGAAGGCCGCAAAGGCAACCAAGGTGGGTTAACAGTCATTCATCCACAGGTCTCCGGATCAGTGGATGCTGGCAAACATACTACGTTGGGCATTTCGTATTCTGCCGATGCGGTGACCGGCGCAACCGCATCCGTGTACGCCACCGATGCAGTGTCGAGTGCAACCAAATTTTCGGACTTGCGCCATCAGGCCGGGCTCAATCTTGGTTTTTTTGGTCCACGAAGTCGGCTCACGATCGGTGGCGGCTTGGGCTTTGAACGCGACTATTTGTCGTTGAGTATCAACGCCGATGCATCGGTTGATTTGCCGGGGCGCAATACCACCATTGCGTTGTCGTACGGCCACAGCTTCGATAGCGTTTGCGATCGTGATAACGGCAACGCCACGCCACTTGAGCGCCGCGCCCTAACCAAAGCCGATGTGTGCGCGAAACGCAGTGGCGTCTTGGGCCAGGACACTCCGGGCACGACCCGATGGATGCCGTTGGATATCGATACTGCGCAGGCTACGTTAACGCAAAACTTGAGCCCTACGACCAATGTGCAATTTGCGCTCAATGGTCAAATTTTGCGCGGTCTGCAATCGAATCCCTATCGCAGGGTTCGGATTGGGCCAAATGAACCGCAAGAGCATATCCCTGATGCACGTGCGCGGTTGTCGTTGTCGGCGCGGGTTAATCGCTTTTTGCCGAAGCTCAATGCTGCATTGCACTTCGATGCGCGGGCGTACAGTGATACCTGGGGGGTGAATGCCGGCGCGGTGGAGTTTGCGTATTCGCAGTATGCGGGCAGCAGTATTTTGCTGCGCGTGCGTGCTCGTTTTTCGCAGCAGACGGCGGCGACGTTTTTTAAGGACGCGTTTTTTTACGAAACCGAGTCGACCGCGGGCGCCTATTTTACCGGCGATCGCGAGCTGTCGCCCGTGCAGAACGTCTTGCTTGGCGCCAAGTTGACGCTGATCACGGTCGGCGAAGACAAGCCAGTGATTGGGCTGTTTAATAAGTTGGAATTCAACCTCAAAGGCGATGCGCTGCGGTTCCGTGAACTAGCCGCTGATGATCCAAGCGCTAATCCGGTGGGGCGCGATGCTCAGTTTCTCGTCGGTGGTGGCATCATTGATGCGGTGGTGCTGCAGCTTGGGCTCAGCGGCGAATATTAACGCACTGCCATGCAGGCGCGGGCCGGTTTGCCAAACGGTGGCAAGTCATCGCGCGCCGCACTGCTCAACTCAACGCAGCGATCCGGCGCGGTGCAATCGGTATCGCCTGTGCAGGATTTGGTGCACTGGCCAATGCTGGGCACTTGTTGATCGTTCGTCGGCGATAGGCTGTGGCGCAAGCAAAGGTACGAACGGCAGCCAATAGCATACCGGCAGCGATCGCCATACGGACCTGCCCCGCAGCGGTTCCACCAAACTAACCCACTCAACGCAATCATGCCCAGCACAACCACAGTGGTGCCGAGCCGCTGAAACAACACTTTGCGCGAGATCATGGCGTGGCGATTTCTTACATCATCATCGGATAGGCCGAAACATCGAAAGTATTGTCGACTTGCGGCGCTGGCGCTAATGCCGCGTTGTAGGCCGCTTCGAACATTTGATTGAGGCTCGCCTGCGCGCTGATAAACTTGCTGTCGACCAAATCTGCGCAAGCGATGATGGCCGCGGCAACCTGCGCGGCTGCGTCGGGATTGGTTGAGGAGTTGGCGTAACCAGCTAATTGGCCTTTGACGCGCTCGACTACTTCGCTTCGGAACGCTTGCACAACATCGGCGCTCGCTTTGGTGCCGCTGCGATAGATGTGGCGTGCGCGCATGCCTTGTGCGTCAACTTTTTCAGCGCCAGCAGCTTCACCACTGGTGCGTGCGTCCTCGAGCTTGGCAGCGGTGCGGTCAGCTTCGTCGGCAACGTAGCTGGCGGCGCTGCGGATCTTGGCGTTGTCGGCCTCGTCGGCAAAAGCGGCTTCGCCAGCGGTGCCCGGCTCATACGCTGGTGCTGCAATATCGTCTGGATGGCACTGTTGGTCGTCATCGCCGGCATCGGCTGGGGCGGTTGCCGCGGCTGCTTGCTGCAAACGTTGGCGCTCCGCTTCTTGCATGCGCTGCTGCCGCTCGGCGCGCGCAGCAGCGCGAACCTGTGCGAGAAACGTCGCGGCGTGGGCTTTTTCTTCAGCGAGCTGGCCCTCGAAGCTATTGATGTCGGCCAAAAATGCGTCGGCATCCATGATGTTGGTGTCGCATTCACCAATGGCAGCCGCTGCTGCTTTGGCTTCGGCGCTGGCGCTGCCGCTGAGCTTAACGTTAACTTGATTGGCCTTGGTGGAATTGGTCGCTGCACCGTCGGCGACCTGATGCGCGGCGGCTTGTTGCCGCTTCATG
>JAKQOD010000420.1 GCA_029565465.1 Deltaproteobacteria bacterium | reverse complement strand
CGAAGTGGTGCACGGCCATCTCGAAATGCGTGCCGAAGAAACCGCTGATTTTGGCGCGGATATGTGGAGCAAGATTGAGGCGCGTCTCGACGGTGCCGACGCTGTGCGTGGCAGCAGTCGGAGCGCAATTGTGATCGAAGATCGGTCCGACCTTGCAACGGGCGGCCACAGCGGCAAGCGTAACCGCGATCTCGATCCAGGCGCTTCGCGCAGCTGGGACGTGGCAAGCAAGCCGGGCGTGTGGGGTTGGATGGCTCGGCATCGGGCGCATTTTGTGACCGGCATGGTCAGCGCTGGCGTTGTTGCTGCCGTGGCGTTGTGGTTGCGGCCTGATCCGGCCCAGCCAAGCGGCAATAGCCCCGTTGCGATTGCACCGACTGGGCCCATTGGTACGGTTGGCCCCGTACGGCCACCAACGTTAAACGGCAGCGCAATGCCGTCACCGATGATTCCGGTAGTGTTCAAGACACCAACCGAAGTCGAAGCCCTCGATGTCACCGATGGCTCAGGCACTGTTATGACAATTGCAGATGATGACGGCGAGACGGCTGTGATTTGGATCAGCCCGAAAGACGTGGAGGGCTTATGAACAACTCCAAGCACCTAATGAAACATACTCTGGTAATGGCGCTGTTCAGCGTCGGTGCGCTTGTTGCATCAGCTGCACATGCAGATGCGGGCGCACAAGACAAAGGTGCCAAGAACGGACCTGGATCGGCACCGGCACCGGCACCGGCGCAGACTTCCGAACCGGCCAAAGTCGAAGTCAAAACCGATTGTGAGTTCGTCGAGATTTCGGCGACTACAACAACAAGCCCGAAAATTGATGCGGAACTTTCGTCGATGGAAAAGAAGCTGAAGAAGCCGCCGTTTTCATCGTGGAATACCTTCAAACAACTCACGCGGGTAAGCCGTCCGCTGGTGCAGTTAAAATCGGAAGCCGTGAAGCTTTCGACTGGATCGGTAAGCGTGTTGTTGCGTGAAGTCACCGGTGCCGGCAGCAAACGCGCCCGCTTGGCACTTAGCGTGACGATGGATGACGCTGAAGGCAAACGGGTGATGGATACCAAGGTCAACGTTGACGCTGGTGAGTTCTTCTTGATTGGCCGCTCGCTTGCCAACAACGAAGGCCATGTACTCGCATTGTCTTGTAAGTTGTAGCGCCCGCTTATCTAGTTGGCAGTTGGCAGTTGAGCCGCTGCTGCTGGCACAACAAGGCGAAATTATTCCTACGAATTTCGCTAAGCGTCCGGCCGGTTGGCTCGGGCATTGGACGCTAAATAGTGTTATATGTTGGCCGCTTTTATGGGTGGCACCACCATTGCTCGTCGCAGTTATCGCGCTTGGTACATCCTAGCCGCGATCGTGGTGGTGTTGATGACCGCCGCCGTAGTGGCCCTCAAGGTTGTGTATCCGCGCGTCGCAGCCACCAAGCTACGCGCAACGTTGATCAATAAAGTACAAGAGCGGGTAGGGCGGCCGGCAACGGTGGGTTCAGTGTCGGTCAAGATCGGCCACGCGGTCATTCGCAATGTTGTGATCGCTGGCCCCAATGATGGTGCTGCACCTTTGATCAAAATCGATCGGATCGAGGTCGACTTTGACGGCATGCAGTCGTTGTTGGGCAAGGTTGAACTTGGCGGCGTCACCGTCGATGGTGTTGCGATTGCGGCGCTGCGCCGCCAAGACGGCACTGACAACTTTTCCGATATCGTCGAGCGGGTGCGCGCGCCGCGCCCAAGCAGCGGCGACAGTGGCGGACGTGGCAGTCGCCCGTCTTCGATTACCGTCACCCACGTGCATGGCGAAGCGATGGATGAAAGCACGGGCGCCCACATCGCATTTGCCGACGCCGATGCGATGTGGACCGCAGCTGAAGTGCGCGGCACCGCGCACCAAATCGCAGGCATGTCACCGACCGGCCAAACCTTCGGCGCCGAAACCGTGAACGTGCAACGTTTGCCTGGGCATCAACCAACGCTGCAGATCACGGGTGGTGGGCTTGAGTTGTGGCCCAAGATGGAGGTCGCTGGCGTTACCGGCTCAATCGCCCCCGACGAGGACAAACCGGGACGGATTCGCTTGGATCTTTCAGGTGGCTATGGCGATGTGGCCACGACGCTGTGGACTGCGCGCGGCTGGGTTGAGCCCAAGGCTGCGATTGGCGTCGTCGACGTCAGCGCTGCGAAATTTCGGCTCGATCAGCTCAAGCGGTTTTTACACAATGCGAAATTGGTTGACTACGAAAAGACTACGCTGGATGCCAATGTGCATCTCGAATTGCATCGTGACGGTGCGACGTTCTCGGGCAAGGTGCACGTTGCAGATCTGTCGGTTGGCCATCCGATGCTGGCCGATCGCGAAGTCCATGGCTTAGGCGTTGATGGCACGGTGGCGGGCACCCTGTCGCGATCGCAGCGGCGCTTGGAGTTGAGCCAAGGGGAATTCGTCTCGCGTGGGTTACCTGTGCAAATCACCGGTGTGTTGGAACTCGCTGGCGGCAAACTACCCGACGGTACCGTACGGGTGGCCCGTGCCGCCTCGGGCCACTTGGTGATACCACCCGTGGATTGCCAAGCGGTGATGGCTGCAATTCCGCCCGAAATGGCGCCGTATCTGGCCGGTTACTTGCTGAAGGGCAAGTTCTCGACCGACTTAGCCTTAAACGTTGATTGGGCTAACCTGGACGCCACAAAGTTTGGTGGCTCGGTAGCCATTCGCGACTGCAAAGTCGTGCAACGACCAAGCGATTCACCCGCGCGGCTCAATGATGACTTTGAACACTACGTTGAGCTGGAAAAAGGTGAATGGATTTCGTTCGACGTTAGCCCCGACAATCCCGAGTTTGTCCCGTTATCTGAGATTTCACCGCATTTGGTTAAATCGATCATGAGCACCGAAGACTCAGCGTTCTATGCGCACCACGGCTTTATCCCGAGTGAATTCCGCAGTGCCTTGGTGCACAACTTAAAGGCGGGTGCGTTTCGGTATGGCGCGTCGTCGATCACCATGCAGATGGTAAAGAACGTATTGCTTTATCGAAAGAAAACGCTCGCGCGGAAACTGCAAGAATTGTTTTTGACCTGGGACGTCGAGAACGTTTTGAAAAAGGATCGCATTATGGAGATCTATCTCAATGTGATCGAATACGGCCCCGGGCTGTATGGCATTGGCCCCGCGGCGCAACACTACTTTGGCAAACCAGCCAAAGAACTTACCCCGACCGAAGCCGCGTTCTTTTCATCCATTCTGCCAGCGCCCAAGCAACGCTATAAGCAGTATTGCGAAGGCACCCTATCGCGTTGGACGGAAGGCAAGATCGCTCGCATTTTGAACATCATGCTTAAGCGCAAACGGTTGACCCAAGAAGAATACGATGCCGCAGTGGCAACGCCTTTGGCGTTTGCCAAAGATGGCTCGGAAAGCCCCGAAGAATGCCTGGCACGCCAAAAGCGAGCCGTTAAAAACGCGCGATCGACCAATCCGCAAGAGAAGTGACGCATCTAACCTTTTGTAATCAAAGGTAAATCTTGCAACAGAATGTGATTGCGAAATAACGTAGAAAAGCGTCACAGTAGCCGAAGGAAAGCACTGGTTGCGGCTACCAAGGAATTGGCCATGCCTTTGACGTTACAAACCCCGACGGCTTGCGAGCCCGGCTCGCGATGACGGCAACGTTCGCGAAACCGGCGGCGGTTGTCACGTTACGACGTGAGGGCTTGGCGATTGGCGAACTATCCGACGAAGCGTTGGTGGCCGCGTGTGCGACGGGAGACCGGGGTGCGCGCGCGGCTTTGTTTGAGCGGCACGTTGATTTGATGCACCGCTTTATTGCGCGGATGGCGGCCGCCGACGCTGATGCGGTTGACGATTTGATTCAAGCCACGTTTTTGGAAGCGTTTGCCGCAGCCGCTAAGTTCCGCACTTGCCAGCCAC
>JAKQOD010000402.1 GCA_029565465.1 Deltaproteobacteria bacterium | reverse complement strand
TTCGGCTCACCAGTTTCTTGAACAGCTTTCCCGGCCGCAGTTTGAGTGCGGCCGGGAAAGCTGTTCAAGAAACTGGTGAGCCGAATCGCTGGGTCAGCACGCGAAATCATGCCGTCAAACGTCCGTTCGCACGCTGCGGCCAGGCGGGTTGGATGCTCCTGATTAAGGTCATCATGGTCAACCGACACCGACGACAACGTCGGTGCGATGACGCCGGCCACCATAACGTTGCGTTCATCGCCTTTGCGAGCGATCAGAAAATCGGTGTACGCGGTAACCTCGGTTTGGTAAACCGCATTGGGTCGCGGGCGGCAGTTGCTGCGCTCGCCAGCGCGTTGTGGATCAAGGCTATCATCGTCGCAGATCACGCCTTGGGTGAAGCAACGATAACTGTCGAGTGGCCCCAGCGCGGGATTGCTGCTGAAAAAATCCGGTCCGGGTACAGAACAATCATCTTCGTCGGTAACGATGACGATCGCCAACTTGGCGTCGTCGCGTAGAAAGCCGACGTTAGTGATGTTGGTGGCGGTTAAGGCACGCTTCATTGCTTCGAGCGGTTGTTCAAAACCACAACCATTACTACCCACCCGTGCGAGCTGCGCAAACGCCGTGGTCAAGTTGCCGTTGTAGTTCGTGTTGCGCACGGCAAGATTGCTCGCGTCGGCGATGTTCGAAAGGAACGGCTTCGCATCAGTCGTCGCGAAACCTTGCAATAGCAACGCGCCGCCGTCGCCAAACGTTGAACAGCCAGCAGCTGGCAGCCCACCCATCGTGCCAAGATCAGGCGTCACCACGCCAATGTGGACATTGGGCAACCCACCCGGCAGCGCTTCAAGTTGCTGCATAAACCGCGGGAAGTTTTGCGCTAGCAAGATCTGCTCTTCCACCATTGATGCCGAGCTGTCCATCACAAACAAAATGTCGAGATTGTTGTTCGGCAACGCTGCAACACTGGCGAGTTCTTGTTGGCCAGTGGTGTGCGACGGAGCGTTGCCGCAGCCCAAAGTGCTGACGCCAATAACGACAACAAGGGGGCGAAAGATGAGCATATTCATATGCTTGGCCTTAAAAAGGAGCGAGTGCAGCGCCGCCTCCGGGGGAACTAGGGACAGCGCTGCACTTCATGTAACACTGCTTGGTGGCCGCAGCTGCAAAAACCTTCGCGACGTATTGCGGGATCCGACAGGTGGCCGCACCTTGTGCCGCAATGCGGCATCGCGAAACCGTGGTGCATCCGCCAAATTCAGCAAATCCATGGCTTATGCTTTTGCCATGAAGTTGCCCGCGACTTTCTCCAAGCATCTACCACCGGCAGCGATTGCCGCGATCCGTAAGCTCCGGCCTGATAACAAGTATCCCGATATCGGGCCGTTGCTTGCAGCGGTCGACTACCCCAACGATCCGGTCGGCCCACGCGTAGATTCGCTAACGCCGGCACAACGCGCCATGGCGGAGCTCATCACCGAGCTCAACATCGAAACCAGCAACAACGACATCGATCAGTGGATGCCGCGCCGGCGCGCCGACCGCCGGAGCTGGCTCGGCCTCGATCCACCGCAGCCGCTTGACCGTGAGTACACGTTTACGCTTGCTGGCGCGCAGCGCACGGAACCTGGGTGGCGCGCGCTCAAGCTGCTGCGCGATGCTGAAGACGGCGGCCGCAAGGGCCAGGTCACCGCGTGGCTCGCCACCGTGCCGGTGGCCGAGCGCCTGGCCATGTTTGGCCAGGTCAACCTGTCGGCGTCCGAGCCGTGGGGCCTGGGCGAGCGCGACTTTTTCGATCCGCAGGACAAGCAGCTCGTGGCGGCACTTCGCGACGAGGGCAAGACCTGGGCACCAGCGTATGCCGATCAGTGGCTAGCGGTGCGCGCAGCTGGCGAAGGCAAAAGATCGCCCCCGCTGTGGCCGATGCTGGCAATGATCCGCGCCAAGGTAAGGATCGAACAGCGTTGGGAGGTGTTGATGCCGGTTGGCTTGCACACGCTTACGCGCGAGATCCTTGAAGCGCTGCCGGTGGACCGGCGTGGGCCGGCGTTCCTTCTGGGCCTGCAGCAGATGGGCCATCCCGGTTGGGCGCTCAACGCAGCGAAGGCGCTGTTGCCCGTGGCGCCCGACGCTGGTGTGATGGCCTACGCGATCGAGTGCATCAAGTCCTCGGTCGGCGCCGAGCGCGCGCACCTCGACGCGCTGGAGAAGGCTGCCAAGGGCCATCCCGAGTTGATCGCGCTGGTTGATGCTGCACGTGGCAAGCGGCCGCCGCCGATTGCGCTGACCACGACGACGCAGCGAGATGTCGCGCAGGAAGGCGCCACGGCACGCTTTAGCAAGATCGACGAGGCACAGTTGCTTGCAGCCGGCCAGGCCTACTTCGGCAAGAAGGTGCCGCTTGACCGCCTGCTTGCGCTGAAGCCCGACCATGAGCAGAGCCTGCGCGCGGTGTTGCGCTATCGCGCACTGGCCGACGCGAAGGGCAAGCATGTCTATGATGTGTGGGAGTTCGCTGGCGATAGTGGCTCGATTTTTCGCGCTGGCACTACCACCGAAGTCGCGGCGATCATCCAAGGCGACGTGGAGTGTGATGACGCAGCACTCAAGGATGCGTTAGCGATGGCAGTGGCGCAATCGAAGGTGAAAGCGAAAGCGCCAGCGAAGACGAAAGCGCCAGCGAAGGCCAAAGCGAAAGCGCCAGCGAAGACCAAAGCAAAAGCGAAAACGCCGAAAGCGAAGCCGAAGAAAAAATAGACCTACCCAGCTTTGCGTCGGCGCTCGCCGCAGCCACGCGCCGCGTTTGGCTCGCCGTGGCTACAGTGCGCCGCGATCACCGCAGGTTGCAAGCGCAGCTGGATTGCCTGGCAACAACACGCCACCTTTGCCTTGATCGTGGCCTCGGTACACATCGGCCGGGTTGCAGAACGCGGAGCAAATGACTTGCATGGTACCTGTGCCCTTGAACAGGCCAGGGAAATAACCCGGTGCACACGAATTTATGAAAACGTTGGTGAGTTCAAAATCTTGTTTCGCATCGGGATTGCCGACCGCTGAACAGGTGAAGCTACTTTTGCCGCCAGTGCTCCAAAAACCGTAACATCCTTTGGTTGGATGCAACGGATCAGGGCTGCCACACGCAGCAACGGTGCCGGCGTTTTGGGTGAGTGGGTCGCAGTTGGGATCACACACGCCTGCTACTGCTGACTCGCCTTGATTGCCAAAAAGATTGTTGTACGTGACGCAGCTTGCCGTCGAGCCACAGGTAGGCGCGCCGCCATTGGTGTCGCAAACCGTTTTACAAACGCCGCTGTTGCAGGCTGCACCTTTTTGACAGTTATCGGAACCGGTCGCCATTGTGCCGCCAGTGCCGAACATGCAGGCCTCGCCGAGAGCTTTGCCGCCACTAGGTGCACAACCGACGTGGCCCGTCGGTGTATTGCCCGTGTACAGGTCGATGATCCACGTGCATTTTTCGTTGCTGGCGCAGCCAGTTTGGGCCAGCGGATCGCATGCTGCAGCATTTGGCGTTGGAGCCGAGCTGCGGCGCTGTGCTGGTGCTGTGACCGCAGCGAGCGGCGAGGCGGCCGCTACTTCGAGCGTCATCGGAAATAGCGGGCGGACAAAGCGCGCTGGTTGTTTAAGCGATGGCCCCAATGCCGACGGGTGCGCTGCATAAGGGCGGCATCCAACTTGATACGCTTGGTCGTCGGCCACGTCGGCGCTGGCCGCCAACTCGCTGCAAGACTTCATCGGCAGGTTGGTGCTGGCGTTGGTGTAACGCGGGAATTTAATGCAGATGCCAATTTCACTGTACGGCGTGGTGACAACCTCCCCGTTGGCATCGGCTTCAAAGATCCAGCCATGCATACAGTCGAACGTTGTTGCAGGTGGTACTCGCAACGGTGCATCCACCGTGCTTAACGGCGAATCGACCGACGATGGCGCGTCGGTCGAACTTTTGTTGGAGTTGCCACAAGCAACGACGAGGAAACAGAAGACTATGCGTTTCATCTCAAGAAGGTCGTTGATTTCGGCAACGCATACTAGCGCTGAGCCATTCGCTGCCGCTCTGTGCCGTGGTGTGCCGTGCGCGGTGTGCTAGCGAGCGTGCGCTGCGGTCATCGAGGAACTCGACTGTTCTTTGAGTTTGTTGCCAGCGACTGCGCCGCCGATGCCAACGATCAGAGTTTCTAGGAAACCGACCACGCCAGCAAAGATGCCAAAGAATTTACCGAACACGCCGGCTGCGTGCGCGCCGTTAGCCTTCGCTGCAGCATCGCCGCCCATGGCCGTGGTGGTGTCGGTGAGCGTGGTGACAGCTGTGCTAAATATGTGGCTGACCAAGAAATAGTAGCCAACACCTACAACGACTGCGGCCACCAAGAACACGCCAACCGTCGAGCGAAGTTTGGCGCGCGTGGCGAAACCAGCGCCAAAACCTGCGGCACCAACGATGGCTGCATACACGCCTGCTGCGATTTTGGGCGGTAGGTTCTTCGTGGCGAATGCGGTGCCAACGCCCAACACGATTGCTGCGAGTGCAAAAAGCCAAATTGCCGAAGGTGCGAAACGATTGCGAAAGTTTTCCATAAAATATCTCCTTGTTGAACGGAGACAATTGCAGCCTGCGTGCCAGTGTGTAACTACTGGAAATTGCGCGCCGGCGGAGAATACTCAGCCATATTCAGCAGTTAGCATCTTGAACGTATGCCAAAAATGACAATCGCTGCCAGTTTTGGCAAGCGGCGTACATGCCTGCCTGCGGCTGCATTATAAGTAGTTCATGCTCACCTTGCACATCGCCAACAAGAACTACTCGTCGTGGTCGCTGCGGCCGTGGCTGCTGCTTACCGAGTGCGGCATTCCATTTGTCGAAGCGCTGCATATCTTCGCGCCAGGTGGCAACCACGATGCATTTCGAAAATTCTCACCGAACGGCAAAGTGCCGTGCTTGGTTGATGGCGCGACCGCGGTTTGGGATTCGCTTGCGATTGTTGAGTACATCGCCGATCTGCATCCGCATGTTTGGCCGCGCGATCGGCTGGCCCGCGCCTGGGCGCGCAGCGCGGCTGCCGAAATGCATGCTGGCTTTGCAGCGCTGCGTTCGCAATGTTCGATGAGCGTTGGTGTGCGGGTGCAACTGCATGCGGTCAACACAGCAACACAAGCTGATCTGAACCGCGTCGACGAATTGTGGTGCGAAGGCCTGCAGCGCTTTGGCGGCCCGTTCCTCGCCGGTGCTGACTTTTCTGCCGTCGACGCGTTCTTCGCACCCGTGGTGTTCCGCTTGTTCACCTACGGCTTGCAACTCAGCGCGCCAGCGATGGCCTACGCATCGCGCATGCGCGATTTGCCGTCGATGCAGCGCTGGTATCACGCTGGTGTTGCGGAAACTACGCGCGATGTTGGCCACGATCAGGAAATCTTGCAGCACGGCCGCATCGTCGAGGATTTGCGCGCCACTACGTAAATTGCTGACGATCTTTTACGGTTACATTCTGGGCTGCGTGCGTGTCATGATGAAATGATGAGCAAGATGCAGTGCTGGTTGGTGTTGGTAGGCGGTGGCGTCATGAGTGTGGCCGGTTGTGGTGACGCGCCGTCAACCATCGACGTCGACGTCTTGCGGGTCGAAGATTTGGGCGTGTTGCCACAACCCTCGACGGTGGTTGTGGGTCGCGATGGTGGGCCCGCAGGTGTGTTGCGCGGGCGGATGTTGTGGACGTTTGGCGACACCTTTCTTGGCGCTCAGAATCCCGTCGACAACAGCAATGTGCTCAGTGCGACGGGCGGTTGGAGTTCGCTAACCACGCCGCTCGATTTGTTGCAGCCGGTTGACCCGAACGGTTTTCCGGCGCAATTGATTCCGTACACGGCGGAAGAACTCGCGCAGAATCGTGCTGCACCGCTCGATGGTTGGGCGCTTTGGCCGAGCGCGGTAATCGACACCGGCGGCGCCGAGGCACTGGTAACGTTTCAACGCATCAAGCGCACCAACGGCTCAGGCTATGACAGCCAAGGCATCGGCATGGCGCGCATTGCCGTCGACGCTCCGATGGCGACGCGTATACCAGGCGACTTGTTTGCGCCGCCCGAGCCGCTGTTTATGCCGCAATCCGTTATTGACGGGAACGTGTATGCATTTGCGTGTAGCAACGTTGGGTTCTTAAACGTTGGTTGCAAATTTGCGCGTGCGCCTGTTGGCGATGCCGACAAGCGTGCTGCTTACACGTTTTTCGACGGCGCTGCGTGGCAATCCGATATTGCGCGGGCCGCCGTTGTGCTTGATGGCGTCGGTGGCATGCCAACGATTTCGTGGAATCCGTATCTTGCCCAATACCTCGCTGTCAGTGGCAAGATCTTGTCGAGCACTGTGCAGTTGCGTACCGCCGCTCACATCGAAGGACCTTGGAGCGATCCGGTTGAGCTGCCTGCAACCGCCGACGGCAGCAGTGGCATCTTTGCGCCAACATCAAGCGATGCCTTCAACTACGTCATCATCGAACATCCCGAATTGCGATCGCTCGATGGTCACGAAATCGTGATCAGCTACTCGCGGCCCACCGAGCCATTTCGCGGCGATGTGCGGCTTGCGAAGCTTACGCTGCGCTAGCGCTGTGAGTGTGTGCGCACGCAGCGGCATTGCGAGCACAATTACCAATTAGTCCAAGTTCTTACCAAATTTATGCACTGGTTAAACTGAAATTGACTCCGCTCAAAAAGGACGATACTTGTGAAACGTGTTCACGAGGCTCGAAACAGGGCAGTGTGAGCCGGGTTTTACTTCGTGTTTCTACTTGGCATTGCTGTTTGATTACTGCGATGCGCGCAATGTGAACCCGTGCACGCTGTTGGACGAACCGCGTAGCGTGGTCGCCGACCCGTTTACCCCGTTTCCGCGTGACCGCATGCGGCATTTATTGCTGACAGCAGCGAAGCATTTTAATGATCCCGATTTTCCGTTGCATCTTGGGGCATCGATTTGCGTTGAGCAATTGGGCATCTTGGGCTACGCGCTTAGATCCTCCGCCGACCTGCGCGGTGCACTCGAAGTGCTGCTGCGCTACTACCACCTGTTTAATCCCGGCAACGCCCTACGGGTTCACATTGCAAACGGCACGCTAACACTGCATTGGGATGCGCCCGCTGTAGCTCAGCCAATCATCGAGGAGACCATTGTCGCTGCGATGATCCAGATGGTCCGCATCATCACCGGGCGCAAAGGCTTGGCCACGCGCATCGACTTTCGTGGGGCGGCGCCAACTTCGGCGATTGAATATGAAGCGTTCTTTGGATGCGACGTGCGGTTTGGTCAGGCACGCGCAGCGGTTGTCGCTCCAGAATCTGTGCTGCGCGAGTCGCTGCACAGCGCCGAACATTCGTTTCTAACGGTGCTGCAGCGCGAGCTTGACCGCACCGCAAGTCAGGTCGCTCGCCCCTCGACCATTGATCAGAACGTCCAGCGCATGGTCGAAAAGCTGGCTAGTGAGGGTGTGCCCACCGCGGAACAAGTTGCCGATAGCCTCAAGGTACCAGTGCGCCAGCTGATCCAAGATCTGGCGAATGAAGGCAAGTTGTTTCGAGATGTGCGCGATGAGGCACTACATCGCATGGCGGAACGTTATTTGCGCGATCCGCACTTATCACTTGCCGAGGTCGCGCAGCGCTTGGGCTATTCGGAGCAATCAGCATTCACGCGTTCTTTTCGACGCTGGTCGGGGGTTAGCCCCCGTGTTTGGCGCCGAGGGATGAGGGGATAGATGGCGTCCATTGTGGAGTCACCGTTCGCTAGGTTTGAAACGGGGCGTGGTGAGCCCGGCTATGTTTCGGCCATGCTGATAACGTGCTTGTTCGATTACTGCGAAAAGCGCGGCGTCGACCCTTGCGCATTGTTTACCGAGCCGCGCGCGGCTGCGGCAGATCCGTTGGCTTTAATTCCGCACGAACGCGTTCGCCGGTTGCTCGCGAGCGCCGCCAAGCACTTCGATGACCCAGACTTTGCCGTTAATCTTGGCGCTTCGCTGCGGATTGAACATCTTGGGATGTTGGGGTTTGCGTTGCGTGCAAGTCGGAGTTTACAAGAAGCCCTTGTGGTGATGCAGCGCTACGATCACTTGCTGAGCCCCGAGCACAAAGTGCGGATGCGTGTCGAGCATAAAGTTCTTGAACTGTACTGGGGGCCGGCGCTGACGTCTCGCGCCATCGTAGAGGAGGCGAACATCTGCGGCTTTGTGCAAATCGTGCGCACGCTTGCAAACACCGATGCCGTTCCGCTCTTTGTTGGATTCACGGGCGCGCCGCCAGCGTCAGCCGCTGCCTATGAACGCTTCTTCGGTTGTGAAGTTAAGTTTGCGCAGCCCTACGCAAGCATTCGCGCGCCCGAACACTATTTGAAAGCCATGCTGCAACGAGGCGAGCGGGCGCTGCTAACCGTCTTGGAACGTGAACTGGTAAAAGTCGAAGCGTCGCGGACCGTGCCTCAGACTTTCGAAAAGACCGTGGCTCGCTTGGTTGAGAAGCTGGCTGCCAACGGGGTGCCAACCGCCGAAGAGGTGGCGGAACGTTTGAACACCACGGTTCGTCAACTCAACCAGACACTCGCCAACGAAGGTAAGCTCTACCGTGATGTGCGCGACGCAACCTTGCGAAAAATGTCGGAGCGCTATCTCGCCGATCATCAGCTATCGCTCGGCGAAGTGGCCCAGCGCTTGGGCTATTCGGAGCAGTCAGCGTTTACCCGTTCGTTTCGGCGTTGGGCCGGGGTTAGCCCGCGTGCATGGCGCCGGCGCACGCAGCGTCCGTAGGCGGCGACGTTTGGCTAAACGCACAGGCGGTAGCCGAACCGAGGGCGCGATTCGATGAGATTGCCAACGTTGGCATTGTCTAATATTCGACGGATGCGGCGAACCAACTGTTTAACATGTTGCTCATTGGGTGTGGCGGTGCCCCACGGCAGCACCGCTGCCAGCTCCGTTGTGCGGATGAACCCTCGCACGCTTGCGGGTTGACTGTGCTCTGCCTGCATTCGCGAAGCTAATGTGTGAAGGAATATATATTGAATCGGCGATAGTTGGATTTTTCGCCCCGCGATGGTCAGCACAGCACCACCGCCTCCAGTGGGCTGTGCAAACGACAGCTCCAATGTCGGACTTCCTGCCCGCGCTAGCGACGGTGCAGTGTCAATTTGCGTTGGTGCCGCTGCGAAGCGATGCCGCTCGCCGTACTCACTCGGCTTGGCAACGCCGGCCGGTATTCTGGCAGGGGCGCGTTCGCTGCTCGGCTTGGCTTGCGCAACAAAAAAGAAGCGGAGCACGCCAAGGCCAATGCAATCACCTGAGGCAATAGGAACCGGCGCTTCAATCCGCATGTTGTTTACCGTCGTGCCATTTCTTGAACCGAGGTCGCGCAGAAACCACATGTTCGAAGTGGGCTCGTGGATCAAGTGGGCATGGTGACGCGAAATGGAAGCATCGTGCATCGCGAGCCCAGGCCCTTGGGGTAACCTGCCAAGCACGTTACGCGCGCCAAGCGCATGACGGCGCCCCCAGCTATCGAACAACATTGCGCACACGCTATGCAGTACGCCGCAGGTTGCAATCTTACGCGGGTCCGCTTGCAACACCGTTGTGAGTTTGCAATGGCAGGCTCTGCACAGATGCCCAACGGTGGTGGGGTGCAGAGCGCAGACGGAACAACACATGCTAAGCCCCTCGTAGACTGCGAGGGTATCGTTGCGCGATGCGCGGTGCGAGTGCTGACTAGCGAATGATAAAACTACGTCAAATGTGTCAATTCACCGCTGTCGTGCGCACGATTGTGTTGTTTAGCGCTTTGGATGCGCTTTGAAAAACTTGATGACTTCTTCGCCCCAGGTGAACGCGTTGGGGCCTTTGCAAGGCACGGCGTATTGTGGGGCAAATGGATCGAAGGTGCTGCCGGGAAAACAATGGCCGCGGGCGTTGCCCCACGGGCCGCTTGAGTCGGTTTCATAACTGTGTTCAAAGGTTTCGATCACGGCGCCGCTGGGTGCTGTCCACCGGCTGTGGGTGTATTGGGCATTGCCAGCGACGGTGGTTTTGTTGCTTGCACCGTAGTTGTTTACTGCGCCGTCGAGAATCGCGGTCATGGTTGCAAACGGCACTGATGCGTCGGTCCGTCCCAGCAAAAACAAAATGTCGGCTTGGCGCGCCGGTGCGCGGCCGTTGTTGAAGCAGGTGACTTCGCCATTGCCGTTGCCAGCCGCACTCGGCGCAACCGATGCAAATAGATCGGCGTGATCGCATAACATGCGCCACGCAACAAAGCCGCCGCGTGAAAATCCAGTTGCGTGAATGCGTTTGGGGTCGACGCGAAAAACGTTGGCGAAACTTTGGGTGAGTGCCACTAGCTTGGCATCTTGCGCCGTGGACCACGTTGAGCCTGGGTACCCTTGTCCGAAAAGCGGACCGGTTGGCGACAAAACAATGTAGCCGTTAGTTTGGCCCAGCGCGCGCAGGTTGGTGTGGGCGTCCATCAACGCACCGTTGCCGGTATCGCCGTGCAGTTGCAGAATGAGGCCACAGCCCGGTGCCAGGCAAGCCGGCGGGATTTGCGCGTTGACGGCCAGCCCTTCACAGGTGTAGTCGTGGTTACCTGCACTGACATCGGTGACACAACCGCTTGGTGTCGGCGGTGCAGCGTCGGGCCCTGGGCTGTCGTTTGTGGTCCTGGCGTCGGGGTTCGTACCTGACACGCCACCTTCGCAGGCAACCAAGCAAAGTAGCGCAAACAAACATCGCTGCATGCGATCATGGTACCGCAAACAGGCCTGATTGCGGTACGATTGCGCTAATGCTCCGCGCACCGATTTCGCCGCGCAGCGTGGCGAAGGCACTTTTTAGTATTGCTAGCTTGCTTCTCGCGGCTGCGGGCTGTGTCACCAGCAGCGCTGTGCCGTGCGGCGATGTATTGTGTCCGGGAACTTCGCTTTGCGTTGCAGCGACCTGCGTTACGCCCGAAGAAGTTAGCGCTTGCGAAGGTATTGCCGAAAGCGCCGCATGTGCGACGGTTGACCGGCCCAATGGCTTGTTCTGCGTCGCCGGCGCTTGCGTTGGCGCGTGTGGTGACGGTAAGCGCCAGGGCCCGGAGGTGTGCGACGACGGGAATCAGGTTCCCGGCGATGGCTGCACTGCGGATTGTCGCTCGACCGAAGTGTGCGGCGACGGCGTGTTAGATCCGCTCAAGCTAGAACAATGTGACGCCGGCCTTGCTGGCCTGTCGAATGATGGCTGCTCGTCGGTATGTACGTTCGAATTCGATAGCTGGTTGGACATTTCACCGAGTGGCTTTCGAGGCGTGCACGATGCCGCGATGGCGTATGATCCCGAGCGCAAGGTAGTCGTTGCGTTTGGTGGTGCAATCGGTACAACAGCACGCAATGAAACCTGGGAGTGGGACGGGGTGTTTTGGGTGCGGCGGCATCCGGTTGTTTCGCCGCCAGCACGGTACAGCGCTGCGATGGCGTACGACCAAGTACACCATCGCATGGTGTTGTTCGGTGGCCGCACCAATGAGAAAAATGCCATCGGCGATACTTGGCGTTACGACGGTGTCACCTGGGTGAAAGCCACATTCAGCACGGCGCCCGCCGAGCGTTTTGGCCACGCGATGGCGGTTGACCCAAGTGATCGCTCGTTGATGATGTTCGGTGGTGAAGGCCTGACCGATACCTGGCGCTATGACGGCGTGTGGACCAAAGTTGGCAGCGACGCACCAAGTCCTCGATTGTTTCACAGCATGGCGACGACCAGCAATGGCATCTTGCTCAATGGTGGTACGCTGGGCGGTGATAGCGTGGGCGCCCTCGACGACACTTGGCGCTGGACCGGCATGGCGTGGCAGAAAGTGGTAGGCGCCACGCAGGCCGGTCAGCGCGTTGGAGCGAGCATGGCAGAGCATGGGCCCAGCCGGCGGGTGTTTATGTTCGGCGGTTCGGTGGGTTTAACACGGACGGTGTCCAATGAGCTGTGGGAATTCGTCGACGAAAAGTGGTCGCTAGTTTCAACCACACCGTTGGCAGTAGCGCGCACTGGCACTGCGATGGCCTACGACGCTGCGCGGCTACAATTGGTCCTGTTTGGTGGCGAGTTGGCCACACAAACCACGACGTCGGAAACCGATACGTTTGACGGCGTGAGCTGGACCAATCGCACGCCACCGCCGATGCCGTCCCCAAGGCAAAGCGCCAGTGCTGCATATGATCCGCTGCAAGGCCGGATGGTTGTCTTTGGGGGCGCGAACGGAAGCACACGGTTGAATGAAACGTGGACGTTCGACGGCTCGACCTGGACACAACAATTTCCAGCTACGCGGCCAACCAAGCGTGCGCTTGCCGCGATGGCCTATGATGTTGATCGTAAACGAGCGATGTTGTTTGGTGGTCGCGACCTCATCGACAACAATGAAACCTGGGCTTGGGATGGTAGCCAATGGACGTTGGTCACCACTTCTGGGCCAGCGCCACGGCGCGCGACAGCGATGGCATATGATGCACGGCGGCACCGGTTAGTATTGTTTGGTGGCCAAGTTAATGTGTTGCGCTCGAACGAGACCTGGGAGTTCGATGGCACGACGTGGATCGATCGTACGCCAGCCTCAACGTCTGGCAATTATCCGATTGGTCGTGCGCGGCACTCCATGGCTTACGATGCAGCACGTGGTGTGACGGTGATGGTAGGTGGCGAGCGCACTGCGACCGAGCCACTCGATGAAACGTGGGAGTGGGATGGCACCTCTTGGCAACGGCGCGACGTTGGCTCCACCCCCGGGCCGTCGTCGGATGCTTCGATGGTTTATGACAGCCAAAGCCAAACGGTGCTGTTGTTCACCCATGGGCTGATGTGGAGCTATAACGGCACAGCGTGGCGCAAGCGGTCGACGATTGTTGCGCCCGAGGAACGCGCTATGGCCGTTGCTGTGTACGATGCGGTTCGTCATCAAGCTGTATTGTTCGGCGGGTTTACTAGCAGCGGTGCAGTCGCCAACGATACCTGGCGGTTTGCAACCCAAGCGCCGTTGGATGTGCCTGATACGTGTGTTGCAAAAACTAGCGACACCGATAACGATGAGTTGGCCGGCTGTGACGATCCTGATTGCTGGGGCAGATGTACGCCGCTGTGTCCACCAGGCCAGGCATGCGCCGCTGATGCTCCGCGCTGTGGCGACGGCGAGTGCAATGCTGCCGTCGAGGATTGGCTGCTGTGCGATGTCGACTGTCCAGCGGCACCCTAGTGCGACATTTTCTCAATGTGCCGCGTGAATAGAACGGCACGCCGCGGCGTTGTTGCAAAAGGACGGACACCCCATGCCTGCAACCGCTAATCATCTTGTTGTCGTCGCTGCGTTGATCGCCGTCGGCTGTAATGGCAGCAGCAACGGTGCGCCTGCGCCAAGCACCGGCGGCGCGCAGCCTGTTGTCCCAACCCTAGCTGGCAGTGGGGCCGCGTCGGCGCCGACACCGGTTGTGGCTGCGCCAGGCAAACCTGACAAACCTAGCAACCCCTCAGTCGCTGCAATTACCCCCGAAGTGCGCGCGGCCTATGTTAGCAATCTGCAAAAAGGCCAAAAGTTGGCCAAATCCAAACAGTGGAAAGCTGCGATTGCCGCTTTTGAAGCAGCCTTGTTATCATTGCCTGGCGACGATCGCGCGTTATCGGAACTCTCGTTTGCAGCGCTATCGTTTGGCGATTTTGCGAAAGCGCGCGATGCCGGCCATCGCAGTGTGCTGGCGGCAAGCAGCGCAACAGTGAAAGCTGCATCGTTGTACAATGTTGGGCGCGTAGAAGAGGCAAATGGTCGCTTGGCCGACGCTGCGAAATTCTATCGCGACTCATTGGCCTTGCGTGACAACAAGACTGTGCGTGAACGCTTGGCTAACGTGAGCAAAAGCGACGCTGCGCTGGTGCCCGACGAGGTGTTGTGCAGTGGCGCAGCAATGACGCAAGCGGCCTTGTGCGCGTGCATTGCGAAGCGTACCGAATTTCAAGGTGGCGAGTGCGCTATCGAAGAAGTGCGCGATGGTTTTGTGGTGGTCAATGCAGCAATCTCCAACGCCGGTGAGTCGGTGCGCTTGCTCGCCATGCGCAGCAACCACACGTATCGAGTACTCGCCCACATAGGCGATGTTTACAACCCAGGCATGATGGGGATTAGCGAAGAGTGGGAGCTCGGCAATGTAGAGCAGCAGCAAGTTGGCTTTCACAATGTGCTGCGCTTTGTGTCGACGCATACGCGCAATGATAACGATCTGGGCATCAACGAAACCGAATCAACGCTGATGGAGCGCGTTACGTATTGCGTGGTGGCCCCAGGCGCAGCTGTGCGCTGCCCGCTGCAATTCACTAGCCGCTTGGCCTACATCCGTGATCTGTTGTTTCCAGACCAAGACGTTGAGCCCGACTTGAAAAAGCTACAAACCAAAGGCTTGCCGATTCACGACGAGTACGCCTTATCAGTAAAATTGCTACCCACCGGCGTAGTTCAGTTGCGCACGGCCAAAGGCAACCCCGATCCGTCGCTGCTCGGCAACCGCCCGCTGTTTTAGGCCGCACGATCTAACGGTATTGCCACATTTTGCCAACCGCCAACGCGACGGCGCAGCTTGTGGTTGGCTTGTGGGCAAAGGCGCTGTGCGTTACGATGGGCAATGGGTTTATCAACGCGTTGCTTCGTCGTGATGTTGGCAGCGCTTCCGGTTGCGCATGGCGTTGCGGTTGCGCAACCTGCACCCACCGCACCGACGCCAAGCGAGGCCATTGCGCCAGCTCCGGATGGCGCAGGTTCCGCTGCGACGCCGTTAGTGCCTGCGCCGAAGCTGTCGCAACCAACGTTGCCGCGTCAGCCCATCGCGTTAACGAAACAACCGCAAGCGCTTAGCCCGAAACGCTATGGGCACCACGTGCTCCTAGGCGATCTTGCAACACTGATTGCGTGGCGGACAATTTCGCAAAAAGCCGACGATGACACCGTGAGCGCCGTCGTTGCACTCAGCGGGATAAATCTTGCTGCACCCCTCATCCATATTGCGCACCATAACTGGTCAGGGGCCGCGTGGTCGTTTGGGCTGCGGGCTACCGCCAGCTACCTGACGTACCTCGCGTACAAAGCGCCATGCAAGGATGGGCCTTGCGGGGTCGGAACCTTTTTTGTCGGCGGCCTCGGCGGCGTGATCGTCATGTCGGTGGATTACTTCAAGCTGGCCAAAGTGGCGCGAAAACCCACGCAGGTTAAAAAGAGTTCGGTCGTCATCCAACCAACCCTGCACATCGGACCTGAGTCAACCGGGTTCGCGCTTGCAGGTAGTTTTTGATGACGCTGACCTGCACTGGTCGCAGGCATGCAGTTTTGCCATGCGTTGCGCTACACTGGCGCTGCGATGAGCGACTACGACGTGATTTTGTGTGAAACGGTGGCACGGCATTTTTCCAACGCGGTGATTACCGAAGACGTTGTTGCGTTGGGCTTCGGCGATTTGCAGATGAAATGCTGCGTGAATCAGATTACCCCGATGGGCTCAAGCGTTGCTGCTTCGTTGTTCTTCTGGCTCAGCGGCGGCAAGTTGGGCGACACCGCCGTGTTTATGTCGTGCACTGGTTATGCGGAAGGGCCGGAGCCGGCCATCGTGTACGGCGGTTGCATTTGGACTTGTTCGATGGGGCCAGTGTTGCGCGCTGGGTTTGCCGACGACATCGACAGCGCAAGCGACATGGAAACCTACGAGGTGATCGTTGATACCCAACGGTTTCGCGCATACCAAAACGGCTTCGACCGCGCCATGATGTTTTCCGACGACGACTCAATGGCCACCATCAAAGCCGCGCGCGAGCGGTTTTCTAGTGGCACCACGCTGACGCCGCAAGTGTTGAATGCTGGCTTGCTGCCAGTGTTGCATGGCGCACGCCCAAGCGTCGTCAGTGTGTTTGTTTCCGAAGGCATGCAAAAGCGCATTGTGGAAGTAAAGGTCGACGGTTACGACTGGC
This sequence comes from Deltaproteobacteria bacterium, assembly GCA_029565465.1. Taxonomy (GTDB): domain Bacteria; phylum Myxococcota_A; class Polyangia; order Haliangiales; family Haliangiaceae; genus JABFXX01. The sequence goes on along the minus strand of JAKQOD010000402.1, from coordinate 17,794 downwards.
AAGGCATGGAGCGCGTGTTTGCTGGCGTGCCCAACAAAACCGAAAACGCGATGGTCATGATGCGGGAGCTCACCGTAATCGTGCCGCTTGATCCGCCGCCGTGCCCGAGCCGGCATGTAGTCGAACAAACGTTACGAGGCATTGACGCTGCGGAGCAATGGCCAGGCTGGCTGCATCACAACGGTAAACTCGACGAGCCATTGAGCGAAGCTGACGTGCAAACATTAGAAAAAGAGATCGGCGCATTGCCAGCGGACTATCGCGAATTTGTGCGTACCGTGGCAGCGTCGGGCGCTGGCCCAGGCTACGGGTTGTTGGCGCCGACTGCAGCTGTGCAAGCACGCGTGCGCAGCGGCACGTTCGATTGGGTGCATGGCGCGCAAAAGGCCACACCTGCACGCGGCATGTTGGTGCTGGCCATGGCTGGGTGTGGCATCGCGTGGCTCTTGGTGTTGCACGGCCCACATGCAGGCGAAGTGTGGGTCGACGCTTGTGGTGCCGACGGTGATGTACGGCGTGTGGCGCCGTCGTTTAGTGCGTGGTATCGCGATTGGCTCGCTGCATCGGTGCGCAACGAGCAGCGCTGGATTCATTGGGATGGTGCGGCTTGTGCCACGCCGTCGGTATTTAGCCAGATGCTCGATAAACAAGCAGCTAGCGGGCCGCCGAACGATTCGCTTGATCTGCAGGTCGGTGCCATCGCAATCTCGGCCATCAACGCAGACTTGTTCGACGCGCCGACGATTGTTGACCCGTGTGCGAGTTGCGCCTATCTAGCGCGGCATCTGGGTGTTCGGCACGATGCGTTCGCGAAATCGTCCACTGTGTCGACTCCTGCAACTAACACGGCGGCTGGGTCCGGGGGCTGGGTGCAGCGCATGAAAAAATCTGCCACGAAGTGGTTCAACTAACCAGCAACCCACCGCGCACGCTGTTTTTGGGCTCATTAATTGCCCGTTCCTGGCGAGGAATCGGCTGGCGTGGCGTGGCAGCTCGTTTTTTTGTAACCAGTGTAACGTAGCGGCGTAGGCATGCGAGGCAGGCCTTGCATGTACGTTTCGACTAGCTATCGGATTGCGTTATTTGTGGGGGTCACCGTCATGAGCGGTTGTCAAACCGTCGACGATCGGCCCGCTACATGGAGCTATCTCTACCCAGCCGTGATTGCGCCTTATTGCGCAACGGCCGGTTGTCACTCGGCGCTTACCGCTGCGGCGGGGGTTAATTTAGGCAGCCGTGAGGGTGCTTATACGCTACTTACGGGCCGCATCTGCGACGGGCCGCGGCTGCCGCAGGAGCCACCCGGCAACTATGTTGTGCCTGGCAGCGCAGAATTTTCTCAGCTGATGTACCAGTTGCAAGGCCAAGCTGCCGACGGGCGGCCATTTCGCAACGTGATGCCGCCGGATGTGCCACTGCCGGATGTGGAGATTGAGCTAGTGGCGCGTTGGATCGATGCAGGTGCCTTATGCGATTAGCCGCGGTTGTTGTTGCGCTCGCAGTTGGTGCGATAAGCATGACGCTGCACGCCCGCAGCGCCAGTGCGTATCCACAATACCAATTGGCATTGGGCGCGGATCGTTGCAATGCTTGCCATTACTCGCCGGCTGGCGGCGGGTTGCTCAATGACTACGGCCGCGACGAAGCTGGCTCCACCATTGCGCGTGGTGGCGACGGGCGGTTTTTACATGGCCTTTGGACACCGCCCGAATGGCTACAACTCGGCGTCGATTTGCGTGGCGCTAGCGCCGTGAAATATCGCAACCAAGACCGCGAGCTGTTGGCGTTTCCGATGCAAGCTGATGTTTACGCGCGTGCCGGTGGCCCTCGCTTTTCGGTAACGCTCACGGCGGGCTTACGCGGTGGCGCGCGCGATCCGCAGCCTCCCCTCGCGGAGCGTGTGGTGTCTCGCGAGCACTACGTGATGTACCAACGGGATAGCGGTTCGTATGTGCGGCTGGGTCGTTTTTTTCCGGTGTTTGGCGTGCGTTCGCAAGATCACACAGCTTACGTGCGACGGTTCATGGGGTCGAACACGCTTGAAGAGCCCTATGGCGCTGCGCTGGGTTGGTTCGGCGATTCATCGGAACTCCATGTTTCTGCGTTTGTGCCACGGCCGATTGATCTGCTTGGCTCCGGCGTGAAGGCGCGAGGCGTTGCGGTGTACTACGAACGTCGCTTCATGGATGACACCGTTGCGCTGGCACCCCAAGCCAAAGTTGCCGTAGCGCCCGACGATACGCGGGTCTCGGCAGGCTTGGTTGGCAAGCGTTGGCTGCCGGCAGCGGGCTTGATGCTCTTGGGTGAATTGAATGTGCAGCGGCAGAGTTTTGCAGCCGGCCCAACTCGCTACCAATTGGCGAGTTATCTCGGCGCGAGCCGCTTCGTTGCGCAAGGTGTAATGGTCGGTGCCGCGTTGCATCGATGGCAGCCCGATCTGCGCTTGCGCTCCGTCCGCGATGCGGCCGAAGTCAACGTTCAGTATTTCCCCAACGCGCATCTGGAGTTGCACCTGCTCACCCGCATTAGCGACGAGGGTGACCTCGATAGCCCCGGTGTCTTGGCGTTGCTGCAACTGCACTATTTTTTATGAGTAAGTCCAACAGCTATCAAACATTGCAGGCCTGCGGGCTGGTTATTGCCGTCGGTGCGAGCCTTGCAGCATGCACCGCTACGGGTGCGTCCAACCCAAGTTTTCAACAAGATGTTATGCCGATCCTCGCTGCGAACTGCGTGCGTTGTCACAGCTATCCAACGCTTGGCGGCGCGCCCGAGTACTTTCGGCTTGATGTTTTTGGTGACGTGATAGTGCGCGATGGCCGACCGCGCTCCACAGCCGAGGGCCCGTGCGGCGTAACGCCACTCGACGCCCGCGCGGTAATTTGCGGTGCGGCATCACTGGCGAGCCTTTCGGCGAGCCGCGTGGCTTCGGACAAACGGCCCATGCCTCCGCGATTTAGGATCGAAGACCATCAAATCGCAACCTTGGACGCGTGGGCGCTGCAACCCGAACGTGGCCCGGCCCGGCCTACCAACCATGTGCCGTCGGTCCAGTTGCAGCAGTTGCCGACGGTCGCCGGTGTGATGCAACTGGAAGTCACGGTCACCGACGAAGATCGTGATTTGGTTGTTGGCGAGTTATGGGTTGAGCTTGCCGGTGACTCAAGGTTTGTAGCGCCGCTGCGTTCAGGCACTGCGCGTGTAACCTGGGCAACGGCTGGCTTGCCGCAAGGCACTTTCACCGCCACCGCGCGCCTCGATGACGGCGCCATGGTGCATCAACTGATGGCAGGGCAACTCACGATCGGCGGGCAATGATGTGGCAGCTAGCAATGGCCGTAACCGCCGTGGCGTTGGTCGGATGCAAGGTCCCGGTGTCACCGGATCCAATCGGCGACTACACAAGCTGGAAACGCATTGATGTTACCGGCGTTGCGCCGGGGCACAATGATACGTATCGCATTATCTACATCAACGAAATCGCCGCCAATCCGGTTGGCGATTTACGTCTTGGGTTTCCGATCGGCTCCGTGATTGTGAAAGAAATTCGCCAGAACAATAACGGGATGCCCGGTGACCTCAACTACGTTGCGATCATGCGCAAAGAAGAGTTGCCGAGCACCGCACTCACCGATGAAGGTGGTTGGCTATTTACGCAGAGCCTAACCCCCGGCGGTGATGAGACTTATACCAGCCTGTGCTGGAACCGTTGTCATGTTGCCGCGCCCTACAATGGCGCTTGGTACGACTATCGCAAATAGATTTGGTTATAGTGCACACCATGCAAATCCGCCGCGGCGACTTCGCTGATCCGCACATCATCGAACTATTGCGGGTGCACTTTCAAACGATGCGGTCAACCGGGCCAGCCGAGAGTTGCCATGTGATGGACCTTACCGAGTTGCAGCGGCCCGACTTGGAGTTTTGGGCAGCGTGGGATGGCGACGCGTTGCTTGGCGTTGGTGGCATATTGCAGTTCTCGTCGACGAGTGGCCTCGAAGGCGAAATCAAATCCATGCACACCACTGCGTCTGCCCGTGGCCGTGGCATTGGCGCCGCTATGTTGCTGCATCTGATCGACCGCGCCAAGCAACAAGGCCTCGGGCGGCTTAGCTTAGAGACTGGCGCCGGTGAGTTTTTTCATCCAGCGCACGCGCTTTATCGGCGCCATGGTTTTGTTTTGTGCCCGCCGTTTGGCAGCTATCGCGATGACCCAAACAGCGTCTTCATGACCAAGTCCCTTGGAGTCGCCGGTTAAGGTTAGAAGCCTTGGCACTCGATACTTCGAGTTTTCGCCCATGCCTTGGCGTTTTCTCGAAGTTGCCCATCAAAACCAGGGACCCAGATGCCAATTTTTTTGCCTTCGGTCGTGTGGATCTTAGAGCCTGACCACATGGACCGTTTGAACAGCGTGATTTGATTCATTGGCAACACAAAGCTAAATTTCGCCGCTGGCACATTCGCAGGCGGCGTAGCGATAACCTGCGCGATAAGGGCTGCGAGTTCGTCTTCGCTAAACGCGGGAGGCTTGCCGTCTTCCTTAAATTGGTTTAGCAACGCCCCAATAGTGCCGAATTCGGCTGGGAATTTGTACTTTCCAAGCCTGCCGCTGTCGCAGCACAAAAAATAGATCGCGCGCTCGCCAAAGCACAGGGCTCCGTTGATGCGAGTTGGGCCAGCTAAGCCATAACCAAGTTGCTCAAGCGTAACGTTCATAGAATTCTTCCTGAAGGTCTGTGCCTCTATGTAGCTAGACACGCCCAGCAATGGCAAAGTCGCATCAATTCACAAAAAATCGTTTGCTGGCTGCAACTCAGCAGAATTTCAGCGATGCATCAGACAAAACCTCAGAGATGTGCGAAGCCTTGTCGTAATGCTTGCGATTCAACGGTCCTCCATCTCAATCACCTTGTTCTACGCAGTCGTCAGCACTGCAGTCGGCTGCGGCGCGCCAAACCAGGCGGCGCCGCTCGCACCGAGTGTTGCACCTGCGAAACTCACAACGCCGCAAGCGGCGTGTGACAGCGGCGACATGGCCGGTTGTTTTGAGCTCGGCTTGATGTACGAAGAGGGCAAAGGCGTAACCAAGGACGCCGTGAAGGCGGCCAGCCTTTACGAGCAAGCCTGCAACGGCGGCAACATGTCAGGCTGCTACAACCTTGGCGTGATGTTTGAGCATGGCAGCGGCGTAGCGCAAGACGCCACCAAAGCTGTTGCGCGCTATCAACAAGCGTGCACAGGCGGCGAATTCAAAGCTTGCTCTAACCTCGGCGTATTTTACGCACAAGGTAACGGCGTAGCACCGGACGTGGCAAAAGGCCGAGCGCTCTTTGAACAAGGTTGCACCGGCGGCGACATGAACGGTTGTTACAACCTTGGCGTTTTCTATGAAAAAGGCCGCGCCGTTGAAAAAGACGCAGCGAAGGCCGCGACACTCTATCGGCAGGCGTGCACCGGCAAAAAAAACGAAGCGTGTGGCAACCTAGGCGTGCTCTACGCGCAAGGCAATGGCGTCGCGCAGGACGCAACGCAAGCGGCGGGGCTCTTCGAGCAGGCGTGCACCGGTGGCGACATGGCAGCATGTTCGAATCTCGGCATTTTGTATAAGCAAGGCAACGGGGTGGCGAAAGACATGGCGAAATCCGATGCGCTCTTTCGTCAGGCCTGCGCGGGTGGATTCACCCAAGCTTGTGAGCGGTAAGCGCGGTGTTTCATGGTTGCGCGTACTGTTCTGCTAACGCTGCAGCAACGGCTGCAATGAGTGGGTACGGCATCGGTTGATCGAGCGGGAAGGCGAGGTTGCCTTTGGGGTTGCGAAACGGCGCGAGCTTTTTGACTAGCGCTGCGTTGCCGTGCAGCGGCGGGAAAACGCCGATGTGCTGTTTAAAGGCCGCGATGTAGATGAAGCGCGTCGGCTTGCGTGTGGCCGTTGCACTCGTCGGCAACGCGAATGCAGGCATGCCGTAATTGATCGATTCGGTTGCGCCCGGCACCGCGCGCTTGATTAGCGTGCGCAGCTTTTTGAGGACGGGGCGCGCTGGTGTAGCCGCGGCGGCGATGTACGCGTCGACGGAAGCTTGCGATGGTTTGCGAGCAACCGGCTTTACCGAAGCTGACTTGGTTTTGCTAACGACCTTACGTTTGCTTGGCGGCATCGTGATGGAGCGTATCAAAACGCCTGGCTTGCGGCGGGGCTCGTCGCACGCATGTTACATTCGCCGCGCATGAAACACGTGCTTCGTAGTCTCGTCGACGAATATTGTGCCGCCTACGAACTGCCGCGGGTTGGCGCGTTCACGGTGCAACGGCGCGGGGCGGAGCTTCGGCTGCGGCGCGGCGACGTAAGCGTGCTTGGCCGGCTGTCAGCGCCATTGACGCTGATCGGAACCTTCGTTGCACGGTGTAATCGAACTCAGCTCGCAGCGAGGCCATTGATTGTTACGGCAGGCGTAAGCTTCGCGATCCGGGCGCGGCGGTTGCTGTATCAAGCCGCGGAAAAGTTCGCCGACGCCGGCGAAACCGAAGAGGCCGACTTGTTGCTGTATCTTGCGTTTGGCGAAGCGCTGCTCCACGAAGACGAAGCGGACGGCGACGCTGTCGAGCTGCGCCCCGCGCTGGTAACGCGTGCGTTGAAGAAACCAGCCTTGGTTGCGTCGCTGCGTGGCGCACATATGCCTGCGCTTAAGAAACTTACAGTAGTGGCCAAAAAGCCAGCGCCACTCGATCAAGTACGCGGCTTGTATGCGATGGCAAGCGTGCTTGAAGACGCCGCTTACAGTAACGAACTGCAACTTGACGCCATAGTTGGTGCAACGTTGCATCGTACTGCGCAGAGCAAAATCGCAGCGGTGCGCGAGGCTGCGCTGCTTGCGATAGCCGCTCTGGCGAGCCAGCTATTCCTCGGCGGCGCGTATCGCGAAGTGCTGCCCTACGCATCTGCCTTGATCGACGCTGGTTTCGACACACCAAGCAATCTAGCTATGCGTTTTGCAGCACGTGCTGCGCTGGTCGACGATGCAGCAGCGGCCGACATGGCTGAACTCATGCGTTACGCGCGCAATAAGCGCCGCGTTGGTTGGTTCAAAGCGCCTGGCGCCATGGATGCGTATCTTCTGTCGATGCATCTGCGCGCCGCCAAAGCCTTGCTCCTCAACGCCCGCGGCCGTGATGCTTGTTTGCGCCGCCGCAAGGCCGACCTGCGTAAGCCAACGCGCGATCAACGCGACCAGCTCGTCGCTGCCGCCCGTGCCCAACTGCACGCCGCCGATGCCCTGGTCGCCGCTGGCGCATCGGCACCGCCGGAGCTGGGCGTGCTGCAGGCGGAGTTGAAGAAGTTAGCGTAAGGCCAGCCGCGCGATGCTTACTTCCAATGCGCGGTAGTGCGCAGCCCGAACACGTACGCACTCGTTAGCGTGTCGGAACAAGAGATGCCGTTGGTGGGCATGGTTTCGCCGTCGGACATTGATGCGCGCTGATAGCAGCCGACGGTCCAGCTGAAGTAGCCTTCGAGTTGTAAAGTTGGCATTGCAGGTGCGACAGCAGGGTGCCAGGTAACGATGTTGCGGCTGCCTTCGAGGCGAAATAGATCGAGGCCAGAAACGCTGGTGGCTTCGTGTGGCGTAAGCACGCGCATGCCAGCGCCGAAGCCAAAGCGAAACGTTCGGCTCGGTAACGCGTAGCGAAACAGAACATCGATTTTGAGTTCGTCTTTCTGATCGAGCGTATCCGTCTGCCGCGCGACTTGTTCGACGAAGCCAGCGAAGCCCCAATTGCGGTGCGGCAGAATCCACTCGACCATGGTGCCGGCTTCGACGATGCCGTCGGGGCGCGGCGCATTGGTAATCATGCCGCCCTCGATGCCGCCGCCGATGTGCACGCCCCAAGTGAGGTCAGCATGCGCACGGCTGGGTATTGCCATCATGGTTGCGGCGGCAGTCAGGGTTGCGAGTCGACGATGCATGCACGCAGCATTTGCAACCACTGCGCCGAGCGTATTTACATGGTTTCAACTGGTTGCGGCCGGCGACTCGCGCTCGATCGCCAAAACTGCGACAACCGCGTCACGGTGCGGCCGAAAATGTAACTGCGCGGCAACGGCTCTTTCAAAGGCCAGGTATACGTGTGCCATGGCTTTACTGAAGTTCCCCAAGGCCCTCGATAAATTGCAGCGCGCTACGCCCGACGAAATCTACCTCGCGCTCAAAGCGTCGAAGTGGACCCACGACGATGTGTACGTGTTTGCACAGAAGCAAGCTGTGGGCTTTCGCGCCAACATCTTTGCGGCGTTGATTCGTTTTCCGTTTTCGAAGAAGCCCAAAGGCCCTGGTGGCTTGCCGGTACCACAAGATCGGTGGATTACGCTGCTTGCCGCCAACGCGCTGGGCTACTACTTCATCGAAAAGAAAAAGCCAGCGGAAGCGTTGCGCGTGTTGCAGCCATTCGCGGTGTATCAAAAAAACTATCCTTACCTGGCGCGCAATTTGGCGGCGGCATATGCGCAAACCGGCGATGCGGCCAAAGCAGTCGCAGCGTTGAAATTCTTGGCGGACATTGGCTGGGAGCATATGTCGTCAATGGCGACGGAATCAGATATCAAAGCGATACTCAACAATCCGGCATGCAAAGCGTTGTTTGCGAAATGGTTCAAAACCGGTAAAGCCAAAAACGGCTATGTGGTTGGGCTTGCGTCGTTGGAAAAATCCTTGCCGCGCAGTTTTGCGCCACGGGCACGTTTGCTCGATTTTGCCGCACTTGTGCGGACGTTGGTGCATGGGTCGATCGGCTACTTTTCGTTGGCGGGTGCGGGCCGACACCCATACTTTGGGCCGAGCTTTCATGGCTACAATAAAAAGCAGCCATTGGACCGCCATTTCATCGAGTTCTTGAGCTTGGGCGAAGGTTCGACGTTCGCATTTTGGAATCCAGGCGAAACCTGGGAAGCTAATCCCGCGATCGTGTTGCTTGGTTCCGAAGGTGAATACCGCTTGGTTGCGGACAACCTTGAAGATTTGCTCATCAAGATCAGCAAGCGCAAAACTGGCGAAGAAGACATCGATCAAAAGTTCGATGACGATGAGGACCAAATTGATTCGCGTGACGTGCTGCAAGCTTGGCTTAAGCAACACAAGGTGAAGGCCCCCAAGCCGCCGAAGCGCCCAAGCTTTTTGCCGTGGCTCAAGCAGCGCGGCGTGCGGTCGATCTAAAAGGCCGTGGGATGGGTGCTCCTTGGGACGGGTGCCCTTGGGGCGGGTGCCAGCCACCCGTTCAAAAAACATAATTGATAATCAGATGTTACGCTGGAAGCCGGGAGGCCGTGAGGTTCGTGTGTGGTCCGGGGGCGGCGCAAGAGCGCTACCGTGGACAGATGCATCAAACCAAATATAACGAGGGCTGGATTAGGCAGATGATTGTGGTGGCAGGGCTTGGGCTGCTGGGCTGTGGCGGTGGTGGTGGCACGACGCCGGATGCTGCGGTGCCAGCGCTGGATGCTGCGGTGCCAACGCCAGATGCGCCGGTGCAAACTGTGCACAAAGCGCTGTATTACATTGGGGATAACCAAGCCGGTGTTACCGAGTTGCTCGAGCTGCCATTGGGCGCGACTACTCCAACCGTAATCTATGGCAACGCGGGCCAAGACCCGTCGGCGCCGTTGATGGTTGCCAACAAGTTGTATTTTACCCTGCGAACCCACGTCACCAATTCCGCCAAAGTCTGGGTGTTCGATCCAACGGCGCCGCTTGCTGCGAACGTAAATCCGCACGAAGCGTTTGCGATCAATGCAACGGGTGTCGACGATGCGCCGTATTATTTGGTCGAAAATGCCGGCAAGTTGTACTTCACTGCCATTAGTAACGGCCCGCCGCATCACACGTACGTCTATGATCCTGCGTTGGCAGTTGGCAGCAATAATCCGAAAAAGATGTTCGACCAAGGCGCGCTATTTCCGGTGTTTGCGGCGGGGAAAATGATCTTTCGCGCAACCGGCACCGGCGTCGGCGAAGAATTGTTTGCTTTCGATTTGGCAGCGCCAGCGAGTGCAACCAATCCGGCAGTATTTGATCTTTTGCCAGGGCCGCAGAGTTCGCAGCCGCGCGACCTCGCAGTACTTGGCACTAAGGTCTACTTCGGTGCTGACAACGAACTCTACGTTTACGATCCTGTTGCTCCAGCCAGCCTGACCAATCCGGCCAAGGTAATGGCCACCAACAACAGTGGGGCATCAAGCCTGACGGCGTTTGGAGACAAACTGTATTACGAAGGTTCGCCGAACTACAGCGCGACCGGCTCCGAGCTGATGGTCTATGATCCTGCAATCGCCACAAGCATTACGAATCCGAAGCTGGTGGAGATGTTGCCCGGCATGAACGGTGCCTCGCCCGCCTTTATGCGTGGCGTTGGCACCAAGGTGGCGATGTCGGCGTATCGTCCGGACGTCGGACGAGAACTGTTTGTCTTCAACCCTGCAGCGCCGTTATCGGCCAGCAACCCTGAATTGATCGACATTCTCGCTGGCGCCGCCGACTCCGATCCGCGCAGCCTGGTTGCCGACGGCAACACGGCGTATTTCACCGTGAACGTTGCGAATACCGGGACGTTTCTAGTGGCCTACGACAGCACGATGCCAACCAACGTGACGGTGAATCCGCGCAGCATCTACATGACGCCCGGCCAAGCGTACTACTTCCATATCGGTAGTTATCTCAAGTAGGTACGCGGGTTCGCGCAGGCGCAAAAAGTCGTAAATCACTGTCACAACCTACGGCCGGCCGCGTTCTGGCTGGCATGAACAAGAGAATCGTTGTTGCAACCATTGCAGTTGCAGCGCTTGTGCTTGCGGTGGTGGCCACGCGCTTGCTAGGCCTGTGGGGCGGCGCTGGCAAACCGTCGCCGAGCACGCCGGTCGGTCCCATCGCTGCGCCATCCGCGGGCAGCGGGGCCACCATGCCGCCGCGGGCAGCGGTGCCGTTGGTTGCGCAACGCCAACCCGAGTTTCTCCACGACGACGATCCAGTCGGGCCGATTCGCCTCGAAGGCCAAGTGATTGATGCCGCCGAACAACCCGTGGCGGGGGCGCAGGTTGCGATCGACGCGAATCCGGTGAAGACGGCAACCACCGACGCTGCTGGCAGCTTTGTGTTCGAAGGCTTGATCGCGCGCGACTACCGCATCGAAGCGACCAGCGAGCGCGGCTATGCAGGCCCAACGCGTTTGCGCTTGACGGCGACGCCAGAGCCAGTGACGTTACGATTGTTGCCGGGTGGCACGGTAGTTGTCACGGTGACCGATGCCACCGACGGTAAGCCGCTGGCTGGCGCCGATGTTGAGCTGCGTTCGACCTTGCTTTATCACGCAGCTACCGACGCCAAAGGCATTGCAACGTTAACGCATGTTGGCGCTGGATTTGCGCCGATTACGGCACGCGCGACCGGCCATGCGATGACTGCCACGATGGTGACTACCTCGGGCGATGCAGCCGCGCCGGTTGCGATCGCGTTAGCGTTGAATCGTGGTGGCCCGGTCAGTGGTCGCGTCGTCGACGAACGCGGCAAGCCGGTGGCGGGTGCCGTGGTTGTCGCCGTGTCGGCGAGCGCGCCGTTCCCAGTGACCGATCCTCGCCGCGACGGTGTGATGTCCAAGCCTGACGGCAGCTTTGCATTCGCTGCGCTTGCGGCCGGCACCTGGCGGCTCACTGCGACTCATTCGACGTTTGGGCCGAGCACGGCGGCTCCAATTATCGTCGACGGTGAACATGCCAAAGCTGGCGTCGAGCTGACGCTTGGCGCCGGCGCCGTGGTGAAAGGCAAGGTTGTCGATTCCGCGGGCAGTGCAATCGCTGGCGCCCATGTCCGCGCGGTTGTGCGCGGCAATGTAAACTGGCGGGAGCAACGCCAAGCGTTGACGGCGACTGACGGCACTTTCTCCATTGCAGGTCTATCGCGCCGTGATGTCGAAGTGGTGGCAGCGCATCTCAGTGGTAGTTCCGCGGTCGTCGTGGCGAACCTCGCAACGAACGCCACCGTCGATCTCACGTTGACCCTCGACGTCGTCGGCGCCATCGACGGTACGGTCGTTGATCAAACTGGCCAAGGGGTCGGCGATGCACAAGTGATTGCGGAGCCCGTGTATGACGGTGGTTTAGCAGCGCGCGCAACCTGGACAGTGCGCGGCGTGCAACAAGTGGTGACGGATCAAGGGGGCGGATTTCACTTTGCGGGGTTACCCGACGGTCTTTATCGCGTGCGGGCAGCTCGCCCAGGCGCATCGGAAGCGGCCTTGGACTTGGCTAACAGCGTCGAGGCTCGGCCAGGCGGTGCAAAGCTCAAGCTGGTGGTGACGGCTGACAGCAAGATTGTTGGCAGGGTAGCGTTTAAAGATGGCAAGGTGCCGCTGAGCTTCACGGTTGCAATCGGCGCATCGTATCCCACACCGTTTGCGAGCCCCGACGGCAGGTTTGAGCTTGCATCACCCACCGGCTCCCAGACCATCGTCGTCGACGGTAAGAATTTTTTGGCCGCGAAAGCGCGCGACGTAATGGTTGCGTCCGGTAAGGTCGCCGATGTTGGCACCATCGTCGTCGAGCCAGGCCGTTCGGTATCGGGCCGTGTGCTCGACGAAGCCGGCGTGCCAATCGCTGGTGCCAAGGTTGCGGCTGGCACGTTGCTGACCGGTGGTGGCCAAGAATTGTATATTCCCGACGAAAGCATCGGCGCCAAAGATGCCGTCACCGACGAACGTGGCCGCTACCGCATCGAAGGATTTTCGCCGGCGCAGATTACGGTGGTCGCCGGCAAAGACAACATTGGACGCAGCGCTAGTGTGCAATTGCCAAGCGGCGCCGACAGCGCCAACCTCGATCTTGTGTTGCATAAAACCGGCGGCCTCGACGGTGTCATTACCAGCAATGGCAAACCATTGGCCGATACCATCGTGATTGCAAATCCTATCGGCGCGACCCACGCTAACTTTTTCTCTACCACCGGCGCCGACGGTACGTTCGCCCTCGATGCCCTCGCGGCCGGGCCGTACATTGTTTACCCGATCATCGGCGGTGGCGGCATGCGGCCCAAAGATATGTACATCGTCAGAGTCGACGTCGTCCTTGGCACCCGGGCCCACGTAACGATCGACGCGTCGCCTGGCCCGGTAACGTTAGCGGTGTCGGTCAAATCCGAAGTAGGCGCAGCGATTCCGATGGCGCAACTGTTTCTCGTTGCTGCTGATGTCGTGGCTGCGGTTACGAACTCAACCGACATGCGCAGCTTGGATCAGCTTGCGACATTTTCAGCGAAGCCAACAGCACTCGCGATGCGCAGCGCGATGGGCGGTGCCGGGGAAATTGTCAATGTTACGCCAGGCGTACATACGCTCTGTGTAGTGCCGCTGAGCGGTATGCCCGATCCGAACGGACCTCCGATGCCAGCCAAATGCCAGCTCGTCAATGTTGGCGCCGCAGCTAAGCAAGACGTTCAAGTCGTGATACCCGCGGCGATGCTGCCGAAGTAATGCAATGGCTGGGCGTGATAGGCTTACACGATGCTACTCGAACGCGATCAACTGGCTAACGCGCTGATCGCGCGGGTGCCTCCACATGATGGTTCGTTGCCGCAACAAGTCGCTGACACCTTAGTAATCGAACTTCAGCAACTAGCGGCGCCCTCGTTGTGGCAAGCATCGCCGTTGTTGCCTGCTTCTGCTGGTGAAGAGTTGCTATATTTGATCGCTTCATCAGCACACGCTGCGTTGTACCTCGTGTCCGACGGTGTTGGCACCTCGAGTCCACCTCATGAATATCAAACATGGGCCATGATCGCTGGCATTCGCGGTATCGAACGCAATGATTTCTACGAGCGTGACGCCCTACTGGCATTCGATTGCAGTCACAACGCAACGTCGGCGTTGGCAAGGTAGTAGCGCTCACGCGCGAGGCTGTTCATGCAACCTCAGTACAAGGTGCGGAGCCAACGTACCATCTGCATTTGTATGGGGCGAGGTTGCAAGATTTGCCGCCGTTTGCGCAGCGCTGTGTTTGGCCAAATGTAGGGGCATGTGCAGGACGCTTTTTATGAAAAAGCGGACGCGGTTGCTCAGAAATATTCTGTCCGCGATAGAATATTCAGCATGAGAAACAAATCACGGGTGTTGATCATCGTTGCGCAGGTGGGTTGGCTGGCGTGTGGGGGAGATGCCAAGCAAGGCGTTGACGCTGGCGTCGATGCAGCGAAACCCGACGCAGCGCCGGATGCCGCCGTGGTGCATGCTGCCATTGATAAGTTTGTTGCGCTCGAACCAGTATTGGTCTCGGGTTCGCAAACGGCACTAACGGCTACGTTCACGGGCGTGACAGCAACGATCGAGCCAGCGTTGGGAGCGGTGCAAAGTGGCGTGCCGATCGCCGTGCAACCAACCATCGCGACAACCTACACGTTGACGGTTCAAGGCAACGATGGCTCGATGGCAACTGCGACGACCACCATTCGGCCGTTCCCGACGGTGGTCACCGTAAGCCGCAATACTAGCAGTGGGCCAGGATCGCTTGCCACTGCATTGGCGGTGGCCGATGTTAGCCAGCAACCGGTTGCGATCAAGTTTGCGTTGCCGACGCCCGCCACGATTGCGCTCGATGCAACGTTGACGTCAAATTCAAACGTCGTCGTGTTTGGTCCAGGCGTCGATCAACTAACGATTTCCGGCCAAGATCAACGGCGCATTTGGTTTGTGCGTGGTGGCAGTCTTGAAATAGCAGATGTTCGCTTTGCGCATGGCAAAGCCAAGGGTGGCGATGGCGGGCTCGGTGTTGGCGGCGGGTCCGGCGGTGGTGGTGCAGGGTTGGGCGGCGCGATGTTTATCAACGCCGGCACTGTTGAACTCCGCAACGTTGCCTTCAATGACAACGTTGCACAAGGTGGCAACGGCGGCGCGTCCAATGGCAGCGGGTTGACGAATGGTGGTGGTGGTGGCGGCTTTGGCGGTAACGGTGGCGGTGGTTCGACGACCACCCTCGGCGCTGGCGGCATCGGTGGTAGTAGTGGCGAGCTCGGCGGTACCCCTGGCACCGCGGGTGGCCCAGGTGGCGAAGGCGCCGGTGGTGGTGGCGGTGGTGCAGGCCAACAGCAAAATGGAGGCGCCGGCGGATTCGGCGCTGGCGGTGGCGGGGCGGGCGGTTTTCCGGGTGCCGGCGCCGGCGGCTTCGGTGGCGGCTCTGGCGGCGGCGTGAATCCCGTGCCAGGGCTGTTCGGCGGGAACTCAAGCGGCTCCAAGGCTGGCGGCGGCGCTGGGCTCGGCGGCGCGATCTTCTTTCGCGCTGGCTCGTTGCGGCTGATCAAAGCTTCGTTTTCGAATAACTCGGCGCTAGCTGGTGCACCTACCAACACGCCAGCCACACCTGGCTCCGCGAAAGGCGGCGCGATCTTTGCCCTCGGCACAACAGTTTTCCAAATGGATCTAACCTTTGCGGGCAACGTTGCCGCCAACGCTGGCACCGCCACCGACGACAACGCCGATATCTTTTTGACTGCGCCTTAGCTGGCGCTTAGTGCGCGAGCCACTGATTATTAACCAACGCACACATCAGCGGCGGCGCTGAGAGATACATGGCAAGCGCTGGCCGCGCGCTCGAGTTGGCGCACATGAGCTGCTTTGCCCGTGGTAGCAGTGCCGACGCATCAAGCGGTTAACAACTGCACACAAAAAACGGCAGCTAGGTGGAAGTCTGATCGGTCCTGCCGTGCCGTTCAACGCGGTACGTATTGCAAGCCGATCATTGGCAAGATCGGTAAGCCCGAAATCTTCGTTGTGGTGAGTACGTTTTTTTCCTCGACGAGTTCGACGTTTTCGCGAATCGATTCGATGTTGTTGCGCGCGGTTGCATTCTGCACATCGAGGTAAACCGCCCAGGTGCCATGCGGCTTGCGCCAATGGCGATCGATGCGTGCGTCGACTTGAAAGAACGCGGGCAACCGCTGCGTCCAAAGATCTTGCTGCACGCTGCCTTGCGCATCGAGATGCACGGGGCTGTACGGAATGCCAGTGGCGTAATGCACTGCTGCGCCGAAGTTCCATTGGCGGCCGCTGTAGCCCCACGCCGCGTGCACACGATGCGGCTGATCGAGTGCATACGGATGCCACCCGACGAAGAACCGTGGATCTTCGGTGCGCAGACTGCGTGACCACGTATATGCGAGGGTCACGCGTTGGGTCGCAAAAAACCACTGCACGCTGTTTTCAACACCGTACCCTCGGCCTCGGCCGATTGCTGCGCGTGGTGTGCCTTCGCCTAAATATTGCTGCACGACTTCGAGCACCACGGGTGAAAACGAATTGCGAGTGACCGTGTTGAAAACGTTTTGGTCAGTGATGACGGGCAAATGCTCGGCGCGGTTGAAATAGCCGGTAGATTCAAAACGCAGCGCATGATGCGCGGTTTGATGTTCGACGCGGATGCCGCCCGACAATTGCACGCTGTCGGCGCCTTGGGGCACGGTGCCACCTAGCGTGCCAAGGTCTGCGGCTTGCGGCGGTTCGTTGAACGTGCCTGCGCCAACGCGCAATTCGACGCCGTCGACGGGCGTCACGTGGGCATTGGCACGAACCGACGCTACATTGGTGTTGGCGAGGCCAAATCGATCGTAGCGAGCACCGACATCAAAGCCGAACCGCCGGAAGGTGCCGAGCACCGTGGTCCATGCGCCAGCGTGTAACCAACGGTCTTCGATCGCGGAAATCCGGCCGCCGAACTCGTTGGCGTTGGCGCCACTGAGCCTATTGAGCAACATGTCGGCACCGAGCTGGAGCTCGACGTGCGACCAGTAGTGGCTGGTTTTTACGACGGTGCCAACTTGGTCGAGGTCGCGCGTGACTTGCAGTTTGCTGACCATGTTGTCGGGCGTCATGTCGCCAGCAAAAAATAAATTGGTTTGGCCCAGCCACGGCATGACCGACACACTGGCTCGTGGCGTGGTGAACAACCACGGCAGGGCAGCACGCCAAAAGCCAAGCGTGAGGGTCAGATCGGGACTGCTGGTATTGTCATGGCTGACCAGCGCAATCGGCCGCAGGGTCCCCCACTTTTTGGGATCGCCGGAACTCAGCAGCAGTTGGCCATCGAGGTAAGCCGGCAGTGGCGTCGTCGATTTTACAAACGGGCGGAGCAGGGTATCGATGTAGGAGCGCCGCAGTCCGACCCAATAGCTCCAGTCGTGGCTAGCAGTTTCAGCGGCGGGCGCGGGTTTGTGCAGCGGGCCTTGCGACCACAGCGACAATTGTAACGGCGAGATGTCGAAGCCGAATTGAAAACGTTTGGCGGTAGGCGCACGCGATTGCACTGCCACGAACCCACCCGATGCGCGACCGAACTCAATCGGATAGTTACCCGCGTACAAGGTTGCGTGGTGCAACGCGGGCGTTGGCATGATCGACGTCACACCGCCGAAGTGGAATGGCAGCGGCACCGGGATGCTGTCGATGTCGACGGCAGTGTGACGCAAACTCGCGCCGCGCAAGGCAATGCCCCCAAACGAAAAAGGCATGCGCGCAACAGCTGGCCCAGCAGCAAGCGCACGCAACACGTCGTTGTTGGCGCCGGCTTGCATGCTGATGTCTTCACTTGTGATCGCGCTTGCGCCGCGAACCTTGGGCGCACGCGCTTTGACTTCGATCAGTTCACTGCCAGAATCAGTCGGCGGTTCCGTCGGGTTCGGCGTCGCTGCGCTGCCTGTGCCCGTGCCTGTGCCTGTGCCTGTGCCTGTGCTCGTACCCGTGCTCGTGCTCGTGCTCGTGCTCGTGCTCGTGCTCGTGC
>JAKQOD010000396.1 GCA_029565465.1 Deltaproteobacteria bacterium | reverse complement strand
TGCTCGATGCCACGCCGAGTACCCTGCCCGCACCGATTATCGAAGAGATGTTGGGCCGCAATTTCTTGGCTGCGGCGCTGGGCCGGCTTGATTCCGATAGCGAAGTCGAACGCGTGCAGAATTCGATCTTGGTGCTGGTCAATCGGGTGCTCGCCGCTGGCCGCGCCAAACCTGGCCAAGCCGAAGTGATGCGGCGCGGTGCATTGTATGCCACGGCAACCATGTCGCTCGGTTTAGAGTCGGTTGCGCGTGGCGACTTGGATCGCGGCGCCGCCGGCCTACGTTCGATCGGCGCATTGCGCCTGTTTCGCGTCGGATTCACGTTGACGCGACGGTTGGGCCGGTTGGCAAGCGTGTTGTCGGCGCGCGCCGGTGCGCTCACAAGTCCCGGCCGTGAAGTGGTGGCCGCCATTGGTGCACAGCGGCCATTGTTCCCACGGGCCGTGGAGAATCCGCCACGGCCCGGCCTACGCCCCATCGAAACCGCAGCGGATATTCGTGCGCTGGCCGAAGTCCTCGCGCGCGTTACCATGGTCATCGCATTGGTTGAGCGCATGGGCCTCGATCCCGCTGCGATTGCAGCAGGGCCTGAGCCTCGCCCTACCCTCGAACACTTCGTCCGCACTGCGCTTTGTCGGCTTGCAATCAACGCTGCGTTTTCGGCGGCACCACTCACGCTCGACGAAGTCGCGACGCTGCGATCGACTGCACTGGTGGCCGGCCGCTGGGATGCCGCGATTCGCGCGCAACTACACGAACAAATCGCTGCACAATTGCGTGCTGCCGGGGCCGCGGCAGCACCACCGCAGGTAGCCGGTGCCGTGGATGGCTGGTTGCTGGAAATCGCCGAGATTTTGGGCGACGTGCGGGAAGCGCGCATCGACCCCCGGTTTGTCGACGGCGTGCTGCTAGCGCCGCTCGCTACTCGTTTCGATTGATAGCTTCGGTTTCCAAGCGAAAATGGGCGGCGGCCGCCGCTTGCTGTTCGGCTTCTTTTTTGGACCGGCCGATGGCCCGGCCCCATTCTTGGTCGCCGATCGAGACCGACACCACGAATTTTTTATCGTGATCCGGCCCACCTTCCTCGATGACACGATAGGCGGGCGTGGCTTTGAGCCGGGCTTGTGCGGTTTCTTGTAAACGCGTCTTAAAATCCGAAAAACCCTTAAACTCGACCGATTCGATGCGTTTTTCCAACAACCGACCAATCAACGCCCAAGCTGCCGTTAAGCCGCCGTCGAGGTAAACCGCAGCAACAATGGCTTCGAACGCATCGGCCATGATCGACGGCTTGGTGCGGCCGCCAGAGCGCTCTTCGCCTTTACCCAAGCGCAAGAACCGGCCTAAGCCAAGCGCAATCGCCACGTCGGACAAGCCAGCTTCGCTGACGACTTGAGCGCGCGTAACACTGAGTTCGCCTTCGCGTAGCTGCGGATAGGCTTCCATCAAGCGGTGGCCAACCACTAAATCCAGCACCGCGTCGCCGAGAAACTCCAAGCGTTCATTGTCTTCGAGCCGGTTTTTTTGCGGCCCCTGTTGCTCGTTGCACCACGACGTATGGCGCAGCGCATTGCTTAATATGCCGCGATCCCGAAACTGGTAGCCTAGCAGGGTTTCCAGCGCTGCGAGATCATCTTGGGAATCGGTCAAAGTACCTGCCATCATCTGTGGTTGTAACACAGTCCTTACGCCCGCACCGTGGTACGCTCCTAGACCTCGTGGAGGACTCGCGCGAGCGTTTCGGCAAATATCACGTCTTGGAGCGTATTGCTCAAGGCGGCATGGCCGAGGTGTATAAAGTTAAGACCGTTGGCATCGCCGGGTTTGAAAAAGTCCAAGCACTTAAGCGCATTCTGCCGGACTCCGCGCAGGAAAACCGCTTCATCCGAAGCTTCATCGATGAGGCGCGGATTGCCGTTGAACTGAATCATCGCAACATCGTTTCGGTCTTCGACTTCGGCAAAGCCGAAGGCGAATTGTACTTGGCGATGGAGTTGATCGAAGGCAAAGACTTGCGCGGAGCCGTCACCGACGGCAAGGATCGCGGCGTTACGATTCCGCCAAACGTCGCAGCCTACGTCATCTCGGAAGTGGCAGCAGGCCTCGATTACGCCCACCGCAAAACCGATGGCATCGGCGGCGCCATGGGCATTGTGCATTGCGATATCTCGCCGTCGAACATCATGTTGTCGTGGGATGGCGGCGTCAAAATTCTCGACTTCGGCATTGCGCGCGCATCGTTTTCGTCGGCCTTGGAGCGCCGTCGCTTGCGTGGCAAACCACGTTATATGGCGCCTGAGCAAACCAAGGGTGAGCCACCAACCTCGGCAACCGACGTTTTTGCGTTGGGCATTATCACGTGGGAACTATTTACCGGCCAAGCGCTGTTTCGTG
>JAKQOD010000360.1 GCA_029565465.1 Deltaproteobacteria bacterium | reverse complement strand
CGCCGGTGTACGCACGATGCACTACGGTCAAAATGCGTTCCCGCAAGCGCGCATCAACCGCCCGCATCCCAAAATCGCGGAGCCCCTCAACGTAGTCGGGGCGGAAGTCCAAAAAAACCACCTGGCGAATCGGTTCGATCGACAGCGTGACGGGTGTCGTTCGGCCCACAACGGTTTTGCCGCGGAAGATCGTGGTCGGCTGAATGGTGCCTGTGAACATGCCCGTCTCTTTGCGGAGATCGATAGCCATGCCAAGCACGTCGTCGGTATTGACCACGTAGCGCACGGTTTTGCCGGCGACAAACTCGGGAATAAGCGTCATCACGACCGGCGCTTCTTCGCCAGTGCTGCGCATAAACATGCCACGTAGTTCGAGCTCAGTGGAGGCGCCCGCTTCGCCACCAACAAACCCGCCACCTTCGATGTTGACGTACTGCCCGAGGCTTACGGCAGTCGGTGCCACACGAAACACTTGCGACTCAACCAAATCGAACGAGAGATCGACGGGATCGGCCTTCTCTTCTCCACTGGAAAGCTTATTAATTACTTCAACTTGACCAACAAACTGACCAGCTTCGATGCCAGCAACTTTCGGCGAAAACGCGAACGTTGCGGTGCGCCGTGACAGCGGCACCGTGTTGACCATGGGCAACTCGACTGCCGGGATGGGATCACACGGCCCTGTGCCGCCCACTTGGAAACAGCCGGTCAGCCGAGCGACCGATTTGCCTTCGTTCCCACCCAATAAAAAGTCATCACCTTCGACGACAATTTGCTCGTTAACGAAAATTACACCGGTGCTTTGTACGCGCGTTGTGGCAGGTGTCAGTTTTTCGCGAAAGGCCAGTGTGAGATTCAAGGCTGGCGTTTTGTACGTCCGACCGTCGACTTCTGAAACCACCTCAATTGTCGCCGTACCCGCAAAATCTACGTCGCCGCCGACGGTGTCCAAGACAGCTGCGTCGATCGCCGCTGTCATTTTGCCAAAATCAACGAACGCAGCATCCAGCTTAAGGTCGACCGGGGCACCGTTGGCCTCGCCCACAAGATGCAGCGTGGAAACGCCCCACTCCTTATCAACAAACGAATCCCCAGTGAGTTCTAACGCCGTGCCGGGGATCACTTTGATGGGCCCCACTGACGTGAGTTTTAGCGATTCTAGCCCGACGTCAGGGGCATCCGATGACGCGCAACTTGCCAAACTTGCGGCCACTACGAGGCAATACGCCGCAACTCCGGTGCGCCGCACCGCACCGCTGAAGCGAGGACCGAAGGAGCTTGTTTGCTGCATGGTTAGATCTTTGTGATGGTAATCCCGTAAGGCGCAAACGAACCAGCATAGCCGCGCACCACGAAGAAGTAATCGCAGCCCGCAGGGCCAGGGCAGCCCGTCGTAATTGTTTGTTGTGTCGACTCATTCGAGTCAGCACTTTGACCGTTGGTCGACGTGCAATTGGTTGGATCCGTTTCGCTACATGGCGTTAGATCAACACCGGCATCGTTGTAAAAATGGATGTCCAAATCCTGTTGTGTGTTTGTTTGATTAAAGGTCACGTCGACTTTGATGGTGTCACCGTTGACAAACCGCACGCGGAACCAATCATCGTCGTTTGGACAGATCTGGTTGGTCGCTGCCGTATATGGCAGCGTGAGCGGATTGCTGCTGACCTTCGGCCGCGCTTGGCTGCGGGCATCGTCATCTTCGCTGGTATCGTCGACACACGTCGAGCAAGTTTCGGGCGTTGCAGTGTAATCGAACAGGTAGCCGTTGCGGGCATAGCCAAAGCCATAGACCCGTGTGTAGTACGTTCCTGCACCAAGGCATTTCGAGATCATCTCATTGGCGGAATGGGACGACGATGCGGACAACCGGGTGCCATCGGAGCGGTACAGTCCCAAATCGAGGTCGGTGGTCGCTTCGCCGGCAATTTCCAAGTTCACCCGCGATGGCTCGGTGAGCTTGATCTTAAACCAGTCGTCGTCGGCCAGCGTGGTGCTGCCAACCCGCGGACAGCTCACCATGTCGTACAGGTTCGGCTGCAATTCAGGTTGCGCCGAAGCCTGGCTGCGCGAGTCGTTTTCTTCAAATGCATCATCTTCACACATGCCGCCGATGGCCGAACACGAGCCGCTCACGGGCACGCATTGCCGCGAAGCTGCGCCATCAACCGAGGTCACTGGCGACGACGAACAAGTGTAGCCAGCTGGACAGGTG
>JAKQOD010000353.1 GCA_029565465.1 Deltaproteobacteria bacterium | reverse complement strand
AACAACGGCGCACGGACCGATTATGGCACAAGCCGGTCATTTGACCCACTTGCAACCGCCGTGTTATCGCAGCACTAATGATGACAAGCATCGCTGCGGGCACAGGGGCCAAGATGGACATCGTGACATTGTTCGGCCACGCGCACTGGAGCGTAAAAGCCGTAATGTTGACGTTGGTACTGATGTTTCTGGTTGGTATCTACATCATCATTTTCAAAACGATGTACTTGCGGCGCGCCGCCAACGAAACCTCAATGTTTAATGAAGCGTTTTGGCGCTCACGCGATATTGAACAAATTTACAAAACTGCACAACAACTGAAAAACAGCCCGATCTCGTCGATGTTCGTCGCTGGCTACACCGAACTGGCCAAGCTATCGTCCGACGACAATTTGCGTGAAGACCGCGAAGGCAATCTGGCTAACATCGAGCGTGCGTTGCGCAAAGCGCAGACCACCGAAACCACCAAACTCGAATCGATGGTGCCATTTTTGGCCACCACGGGCTCGTCGGCACCGTTCGTAGGCCTGTTAGGCACGGTAGTCGGCATCATGTTGGCGTTCCAAGACATCAGCGGCAAGGGCAGCGCCGGCCTGGATGTGGTTGGCCCGCATATTGCCGAAGCACTTTTTGCGACCGCCATTGGTCTTGTTGCGGCAATCCCGGCCGTCATGGCGTACAACTTCTTCATGCGCCGGATCAAAGTTCAGCGTGCGGAGATGGAGATGTTTGAGCAAGACTACCTCAACATCATTAAACGTCACTTCTTACGCTAAGGAGTCTTTATGGCGATGAAGACGGGTGGCGGAGGCGACGACCTCAACTCAGAAATCAACGTGACGCCGATGGTCGACATCATGTTGGTGTTGTTGATCATCTTTATGATTACCGCGCCGATGATGAACAACGGCGTCGATATCAACTTGCCAAAGGTGAACACCGCGAAGATCGAGGATCCAGGCGGCAAGCTGACGTTGGTAATCAACAAAAGCCAACAAGTGTTCATTGGCAAAACCCCGGTGAGCTGGGTTGACCTTGGCGCCAAGCTCGCCGCCAACGAACGAGTCAAAGCTGAAAAAGAATTGTACATCGACGCCGATGCGGCCCTGCCCTACGGCGTGGTGGTGACTGCGATGGCGGTGGCCAAGAACGCAGGCGTCGAAAAAGTGATGATGGTGACTGAGCCGGCAGGTAAAGATGCCGACTTGGGCCTCGAAAGCTTAGACAAAACCGCTGGGCTTGGCGCTCCGCCGCCTAGCCCAACTGGACCTGGCCAATGAGCTTTCGCGACGGAGAAATGCAAGGCATTGCCTT
The DNA here is from genome assembly GCA_029565465.1 of Deltaproteobacteria bacterium. Lineage (GTDB taxonomy): Bacteria > Myxococcota_A > Polyangia > Haliangiales > Haliangiaceae > JABFXX01. The sequence continues at coordinate 30,389 of JAKQOD010000353.1, read as the reverse complement.
GGGTAGCACCGTGTTTGTGGTTGCCGCCTTGGTGGCCCCCGTGATGATTTGGCGTGGCGGCAGTGCAACGGCTGACAACGGGCCGAACCTCACGGAGATGGAAGCCATCGAAGCCACGTTGGCGTACAAAAAGCCCAACACGCCGAAGCAGCCGCAGAAACAATTTCAACCGCCGCCGCCCGACGAAAAAGTCGAAGGCATGTCGCACGACGATCAAAAGAAGCCCGACGACAAAAAGCCTGACGACAAAAAGCCAACGAGTAAAACGACCGATCCGAACCCAGACGATTACAAAAAGTATCTGCGGACTGACAGTGAAGCGCCAATAGGCAAGCCAACCGACGAAGATGTGGGCGCGTTTGACGGCTCAGAGTTTGGGTTTGCTGAAGTAAGCAAAGGCGACCCGTATTTTCAAAAACTCGTCGGCGATCTGTTGGCGGGCTGGGAATACCCAGAAATTTTGGCCGATGCAGGCGTGCCGGTTGGCTGCTTGCACATCGACGCGGCCGGTAAAATCGTTGACACCAAGTTCAAAGAAAAAAGCGGTTCAAGCGAACTCGATGACTCGGTCGAGCGGGCCTTGACCGCGGTAAAAAAAGCCCGCAACGAAACGCCCGCACCTGTGCCAACTCACTTGTTGAAACAAGCGACCACGCAGTGGGTATGCTTCAAGTTCAAAGTCAAAAAGTAGCAGCCCACGACCAGCGAAGAGCAAAACATGATGATCCCAAGAATTGGAAACAAAGTGTGGTTGGTGGTTGCGACGCTGCTTTGCCTCAGTGGCGTAGCGCGCAGCGCGCAGGCCGACGACGGTGTCGTCATTGATGTTAGCGGCGCTAAGCGCAGCAGCTATCCGTTGGCGATTCCAGTTGGCGTCGATTCCGACGCTGCAGCGGCCAAAGAAGTTGCCGACGTAGCGTCGTTCGATATGAGCGTTGCAGGCTTTTTCAAAGTGCTCGATCCAAAGTCGTTTCTCGCCGATTTAGCGGCCGAAAAGCTCTCGATCGAACCGCAAAAGTGGAAAGACGTTGGCGCGTTTGGCGTGATGAAGTTTCAAGTCACCGCCAGCGGCGACGGCGTGGTGTTCGACGTCAAATTGTATGAAGTTTCCAAAGGCGCAACCGCGTCGTTGGCCAAGACGTATCGAGGCAAACGCAAAGACCTGCGCAAGCTGGTGCACATGTGGTGCAACGAGATGGTGAAGTTCTACACCAACGAAGCCGGCTTTTTTGGCTCGAAGATCGCGTTCACCGTCAAATCAAAAAAAGGCAGCGCGATCTACGCCATGGATTTCGACGGTGCAAATCCGTACGGTGTGTCGCGCAATGAATCAACCAACATTTTGCCAGCGTGGTCAAATGGTGGCGCGATTGCGTACACGTCGTTTATGCGCGGCTCGGCGGATCTGTACCTCGCGAGCGGCGGTGGCGGACGGCCAAAGCGTTTGTCGGCGCAAAAAGGCATGAACACCGGCGCTTCGTTTTCGCCGGACGGATCGCAAATTGCGCTAACGCTATCAAAGGATGGCAATCCAGAAATCTACATCATCAAAGCCAGCGACGGTACCGTGGTGCGGCGCATCACGAATAACAAAGCTATCGACACCTCGCCAGCGTGGTCACCGGACGGCTCGCGCATTGCGTTTGTGTCTGACCGCGAAGGCGGCCCGCAGATCTTTGTGGTGTCGGCCAGCGGCGGCGAAGCCAAGCGGCTGTCGTTTAACGGCAGCTACAATACGACGCCAACGTGGTCGCCTAAAAAAGGCGCCAACATCATCGCTTACACCACGCGCGACGGCGGCACGTACGACATCGTGACGCTCGACCTCGACAGCAAAAAGATGGTGCGCGTGACGCAAAATGAAGGCTCGAACGAAGAGCCAAGCTTTTCGCCCAATGGTCGCGTGATTGCGTTTGCGCGCTCCGGCGGTGGCTCGGGTGTGTACATTGCCAATGCCGACGGCACTGGCAAAGCCACCAAGGTTTGGAGCGGCAGTGCCACCGGCGTTGATTGGGGCCCAGCACCAAGTGAATAATCTAGGTATTCGTATGCAAAGCACTCCAGGTCGCGTTTTTGCGTTTGCGGTAATTGGCTTGGTTGCAGCCAGTGTGGATGCGTCGATGGCGTTCGCCGAACAAGCGGCGCCACCACCGCCACCGGCCGATGTCGCAACCACAGGCAAACAAGTCGTTGGCGTCGCTACGTTGGATGGCCGGCTCTACATAAACGTAGGAGCATGGCTAACCAAGCCCACGCTTCCAGCATTTGATAATGATGATCTAATCAAAGCGTGGGTAGAGCCCGCCTTGGAACAGCCCATCGATGACAAAATCGATGTGCTGCACGCCACGCGCGCGCCGGCAGCGCTCCAACAGTGGGTTGGCGCAGCCATCAATGGCTACGACGCCAACGGCAAACAATGTGAGTCACGAGTAACGAGGTTGGTAATCTGGGGTGCGCATCCCGACGGCGATGCGGGAACCAGCGGCTATCTGTTGGCAGAACTCAAGCCGCGGTCGGCATGCAAACCGGTGATTGTGACTGAGCGTCGTGACGTTGCGTTCCTAGCGCCGCGCAAAGCAGATGCGGCAACCACCAAACTGTTGCGTAAAGCGTTTGCACAGTTGCCTAGCTACCGCCAAGCAGCAGGCACCAAGCCTTTTCGCAAGCCTGCCACCGTGAGGATGTATCGCAATGCAGCAGGCAAGCAGTGGGCGTTGGTGACCGCTGCAGAGACCAAAGCGAATCCTGATCGCTGTGGCAATCAGTACCGCGAGGCTGCCGCCGCGTTTACGCTCGACGACAAAGGCAAGATCGCAGCGGTGTCGGAGGTTGCCGTGGCATTGCGCTCAAACGCCGAGCCAGTGATCGTCGACACCGGTGACTTAGCGGGATCGTTCGGCGACGCCGCGTTTGATACCGGCCAAACCGGCGGGCGTCGGCTCAATACCTTCGTCACGTTTTTGACGCCGCAGGCCAAAGCCGAGGTGATCGAACGCAATTGGTACATCGGTTGCGACTAACGGTACGAACACGAAACAAAAGCGCGAGTAACGCGCCGCGGGTTGAATGTCGGATCTAGTAGTGAGACAAATATGGCATGGCGAAAGCAAAAGCACCTGCCAAAGCGAAAGCTGCAAAGCCCAAGGCCGAAGAGACGCCGGTCTCGTTGTTCATCAAGGCGCTAGAAAAAGCGACCGACGTGGACCGCATGGCCAAAGTAAAAAAGATGCTGCGGGCCGATCGCTTTCAATTGTTCAGCGAAGTGAACGATGACCACGTCACCGGCGTGGTGAAAAGCCAAACTGATGCTTCGCTGTTTTATGCGTGCAAGATCACCAGCACCGGTGATTTCATGTGCTGTACGCAAAATCTAAATGTGTGTGGCGGCTTGCGCGGCGCCCCATGCAAACACTTGTTGGTGCTGATGGTTGGCTTGGCGCAAGGTGGCGCTGCGGATATCGAAGCCATGACCAAGTGGACTAATGCTTCCAAAAAACGCTCAGCCGCACTCGATAAAGAAGCGATGAGCGCGACGTTTATCAAATACAAAGGTGCCCAAGCCGGCGAAATCGACTGGCGTCCGACGGAAACGATTCCTGAAGACTACTATGCAATGTGATCACGAGCGCGATCGCGATATCGCCGAGGTTGGCTCGGCGATTGCGGCCGCGCGTGGCCAAATCGAAACGATGTTTGTGCGCGGCTTAGCGACGGCGAGCGCAGCGGATCTTAAGGGTCTGGCGCAACAAGCCGAAGAATGGCAACAGTTAGGCGCCGTGCATGTAGCCGCGCGCATCTCGGCATTCGTGCAAGCCGCCAACGGCAATTCGCCAGAGACCGCGCGCTTATTGTTAACCGCGTATACCAGCCTTGCCGTGCTTGAGCGCGTGTTGTCGGTAGATGTTGCTGCAGCGACGTTTGCGCAGTGGCCCGACGAGGTTGAAGTGCAAGCGGCGGCAGCGGCTGATGAAGCCGAAGCTGAAGAAGAAGTTCCCGCGGCGGCACCGCCAGCCAAAGGCAAGGCTCGCAACGTTGTTGCAGCGAAAGCCAAAGCGCCAGCAAAGGCGACCAAAACCAAAACGAGCAGCAAGGCCGCGAAGCCCACGGTGCCAGCGAAACCTGGCGTAATTCGTACATTGCGCGACGTTGACGTTGCTGTGGCGCCAACGCCAACCGCTGCACCTGCACCTGCCGCGGCGCCTGCGCTCGACGAAAATGCGGGCCTGCAGATGGCGGACGAGCTGGTGCGTGCAGTTGAAGAACTGCTGCGCACAGGTTTGGTCAGCGCAACCGAAGCCACCCGCGCCAAGCTCGACGCCACGTTCAAAGAAGCTTCGCGCCACAAGTTGCTGCGCATTGGCGCCTCGCTGCGCTATGTCAACGAAGAAGTCGGCCGCTACCTCGCCGACGACGGCACGTTTGTTGCGCGCCGCTTTGGATTATTTTTGCATCGCGCCTGGTTGTTGGCGCGTGGCTTTGCGAACGCGTTGCGCAGCCAAAACCGAGCTACCGCGCAGCGCTTGGCGATGGGCGCAGGCGGTGGTGCCCGCAGCATCAAAAAGCTTGAAGTGGTTACCCTGGGCGTGCTTAAGCGCGTAGTTTCAACTGCGTGCACGTTTGACTTTAAGCTTCGCGTCGTCGGTGGCGGCCCCGATTGCCGCGATTTGCTCGGCCGCACCGTAACGTGGAGCTTTGTCTTTGCACGCAAAACCGCAAGTGTGCCCGCTGAAGCCTATTTGCATTTGCCTCAAGTACAAAAATACGTACCGACGCTGCTGCTCGAACCCAACCATGTTGTGGTCGAAAACTGTGCGTTGACGGCCGATGAACGCGGCAATCTCCGCATGGCGCTCGGGCCGCCGAGCACGGTCAGTGCAGGCGCAGCGGTTACTGATTGGGCTGCGCTGTATCAATGGAATGTCGCAGCGGCGCATGCGCGCGTGGCAGCTCAACAAGTCAGCCCGCTCGACTTGGCGGTCGAAACCCAAGAAGAAGTCATGCTGCCACAGTGGTCGGCGGCGCTCGATCAAGCGCGCTGCACCGACGAGCGAACCGTTTTTTGTGTAACACCCACAGTATCGGAAGCCGCCGATACCGTAACGTTCGACGCCGTGGTCACAACCGGTGTCGACGGGATTGAACTCAAAGCCGCGCTAACCGACGCTGCTGCAACCACCACTGCCCGCTTGCCGTTGTATGGCGTTTGTTATGCCGAAAACGGCCGCATGACGCTGTTGCCGCTTTCGTATCTAACTGACCAAGGACCGCATCATCTGATGTGGTCGCGCGAACATATCGATGTTGCGTCGCTGATGAAGACCCTCACTATTGGCTAACCTGGAGTCCCCGTGGCAAAAAAAACAACCGACACCACCGAGCGTACCGAATCGTCGACGAACGACGTTATTCTGCGCGCTCCAGCCGAAGTGAAATACGCGGTCGAACTCGAAGCGCTGCGGCAAAACGACACCGGTGAAAAGCCTGCGGCTTGGTTGTTAACGCCAAAGGCTGTTTTGACCTACATCGTCGGCAGCAAAACGCCGCTCAAAGCGACCATCAACGGCAAAGCCGAATCGGTTACGATTACACGCAAGTTCTTCGGCGACGATTCGATCGTCGAGCGCTCGATCGTAACGCTTGCAAGTGAACGTGCGTTGCTGCTGGTGGGCGAGCCGGGCACTGGCAAGAGTTGGCTATCAGAGCACTTGGCTGCAGCGATTTCGGGCTGCTCGACGCTAACGATTCAAGGCACGGCTGGCACCACTGAAGAGCAGATCAAATATTCGTGGAACATCGCGCGTATCATCGCCGAAGGCCCGAAGCCCGAAGCCATGGTGCCGTCGCCATGCATGATTGCGATGCGCACCGGCGCGTTGTTTCGGTTCGAAGAAATCACCCGCTGCGTCGGTGATGTGCAAGATGCGTTGGTTTCCATTTGCTCGGATAAGACCATCGCCGTGCCTGAGTTGCCCGACTCCAACATGGTGTTCGCCAAGCCAGGCTTCAACATTATTGCTACCGCCAACTCACGCGACCAAGGCGTCAACGAGCTTTCGGCAGCGCTGCGGCGCCGCTTCAACTACATTTACATTCCGGTCGTTTCCGATCAGAAAACTGAAGTCGAAATCGTGCGCACTCGCTCAGCCGAGTTGCTTGAGCGCTACAAGATTCCGGCGCGCGTCGAAGAACCTGTGCTGCAATTGTTGGCTACGGTGTTCCGCGAAATGCGCGATGGCGTGACCGCGGAAGGCGTCAATGTGCAAAAGCCATCGACCACCTTGTCGACGGCGGAAGCGATTGGCGTTGCCGTCGAGTCGGCGATCTATAGCCGCTATTTTGGCAATGGCACCGTGACCACTGCAGATATTGCGCGCAACATGGTGGGCTCGATCGTCAAGGAAGACCTCGCCGACCTCAAAGTGCTCAAAGAGTACATTAGCTTGGTAGCGAAGAAGCGCGGTGCCAGCGACAAGGGCTGGAAGGCATTTCACGATGCAGCCGCCAAGGAGCTCGCGTAGGTCGTGGCCAGCGTCGATGTCAGCGGAATTCCTGAAGCCGCCGCGGTAACGGTAGCGGCGGAGGCGGCGTTGCGCGACGACATTTATTGGTTTGGCGTGCGCCACCACTCACCTGCCGCTGCGCGCTTTGTGCGCGAAGCGATGTTGGCTCGCAAGCCCAAGGTGATTTTTCTCGAAGCCCCTGCCGATGCCCAGGCCATGGTTGCGCATATCGTCGACGCGCAGACCAAACCGCCGATCGCGATCTATGCATCGTTTCGCGACGACACCAATCAGCTCAACGGCGCTGGGGTCGACAGCCCAGCGGCTGACGTGCCTGCCAAATACGACTCGTGGTACCCGCTGCTAGCGTATTCGCCTGAGTATGTAACGCTGATAACGGCGCAGCAGCTCGGCATTCCCGTGGTGTTCTTTGACCTGCCGTTTTCAGCGCAGCTGCAGCGGCGGCCCGACCGCGCGGTGCCGCAACCCGCCGCCGAGGAGGACGACGATGCGCCGGCGCCGGAAGCGCAACACCACGCCACCACGCGCTGGGACGACGCTGCAGTCACCAGCCGCTTCTACAAAATGCTCGCCGACAACGGCGGCTATCGCAGTTGGGACGAATGCTGGGATTCGCTGTTCGAAGTCGGCTTGCGGCATGCTGACGCCGAGAGTTTTCGTCGCGACATGACGTATTTCTGTGCAGCGCTGCGCGCCACAACCGCACCGCAACGGCTCGCCACCGACGACACGCTGACGCGCGAAGCGCACATGTGGCAGACCATCACCACCACACTGCAAAGCAAAAAGTTGCGAGCCACCGACGCTATGGTGGTTTGTGGCGGTTTCCATTTGTTTCTTGATCGCACCGGCGCCACGCCAGTGCCAGTAACGCCGCAAGGCACGCATTTCATTACGGTCGCCCCGTTTTCCTACGCGCGCACCAGCAGCAATGATGGCTACGGCGCCGGCAATCGTGCGCCGCGCTACTACGAACGCTTGTACTTGCCGAACGAAGCGCCTGCTGCGGCGGCGATCACCGCGATGGTTGACCACGTGGTTGCGGTGCTGCATAAAGGCCGCAAATCCGGCGAAGCGCTGTCGGCTGCCGATGCGATTTCGATTGCCCAACACGCGCGCATGTTGGCGAGCTTGCGTGGTCGCAAACTGCCGGCCCTCGACGATATTCGCGATGCCGTGATCACGTGTTGCTGCAAAGGGGACCCGCGTGACACCGGCCGCGGCTTGCAGCTTGCGATGGATGAAGTTGAAACCGGCACCGCGGTTGGCCGGGTTACCCCAGCACTCGGCAAATTGCCGCTAGTGTACGACTTCTATCGCCTGATCGACGAGCTCGACCTCGGCGAAGTAATGGCCAAGGACAAACGCAAAAAGTACACCCTGGATTTGCGAATTGCCGCCGATGATCGTCGGTCGATTTTCTTTCACCGACTTGGCCAACTCGGCGTGCCAATGGCTCGGCGCGTCGACGAGACAACCACGCAACTGATGTTCCGTGAAACCTGGACGGTCGAGTGGTCGCCCAAAACCGATGTTGCACTGATCGAAAAAAATCTTTACGGCGACACTGTCGAAGCCGCTGCTGCTGCCGTGCTGGGCGAAGAAGTCGCGGCGGCAACGGGGCTATCGGCGGCAACGGTCAGCGAATTCTTGCTACGTGCAGTCGCGCTTGACCTGCCGAACTTGTTTACCAAGCTCGAAGTCACCGCCGCGCAAGTCATCGACGACGACACCAGCACGGCATCATTGGGCCAAGCCCTCACCCACTTGGTTGTGCTGCAGCGCCAAGCAGCGCGCAAACATTTACGTGCCGATGTCATCGCTGACTTGATTGAACGCGCATACGGTCGCGGTTGTTTTGCGTTGCCTTACGTTGCCAACGCGCCCGCCGAAGAACACGCGGCCGTCATCGCTGGCATCAAAGCCATCGCCGAAGTTGTGCTGACCCAACACCAAGCGGCCGACACGGTAATGCGGCTCGATCAAGAGTTGTTCGTTACCAATGCCAAAACCGCATATCGCGATTCGCAAAACCCGTACTTACGCGGTGCCTTGGCCGGCGTGCTCACCGAACTGCGGGCTCATAGCACCGACGAGCTTGCACGCGAAGTCGCGGCGTTTGCTGGTGCGCGAGGCGAAGTGCTTGCAGGCTGTGGCGATTTTCTGTCTGGCTTGGTAGCCACCAGTAAAACCGCCATGTTGCTTGGCGCCGAGCCGTTGGTGCATGCGATCGATCAGCTCTTGCGGGCCGCGACCTGGGATGACTTCATGATCTTGTTGCCGCGCGCGCGTGGCGCATTCGAAGGCATGCACGATCGTTCGCGGGTCGCGCTTGCCGATCGCGTCGCCGTAATTTACGGCCTTTCTGCGGACGAAGCGCAGACGATTACCAGTTTGCCGACCACCCAAGGTGGCGTCGAGCGGCTGGTACGGCTCGATGCTGCAGCCGAAGCCATTATGCAACAATGGGAGTTCGCATGAGCCGCGGTAACAAGCCACGTAGCAGCGCCGCAACGCCAGCCGCGCAACCGTCGGCCACGCTGCAAGCTTTGCCAGCGGCCGATCGCGACACGGTGAGCCGCTGGCGTTTGTTGATCGGCAAAGACGCCGAACGTGCCGGCATCGAGCTGTGCGCAGGTGGCGCAGGCTACGCCGGGCCCGATCTCAACGCCACCGAAGAAGCGCTGGGATACTTATACGACCAAGCCGGCGGCCAAGGCGGCTCGACGATGTCGGTGCCGCACTGGATTGAATCTGTTAATGAACTGTTTCCACGCCAAGCCAAAGAAGTGCTCGAACGCGAGCTGATTTCGCGTAAAGGCATCAAACAGCTGCTCGACCAGCCTGATTTGCTCGAAAAGATCGAACCGAGCATCGAGCTAACCAAAACGTTGCTCACCCACCGCGACTTGCTGACGCCGAAGACCCGAATGTTGGCGCGCAAGGTGATCGACCGAGTCGTCGCCGATCTCAAAAAGAAGCTCGAAGTTCGGGTCGAACAAGCCATCACCGGCGCGCTACGCAAAGACCGGCATTCGCCTCGGCGGGTGTATCGCAACATCGACCTCAAAACCACGCTGCGCCGCAATCTCAAAAACTGGGACGAAGCGTTGGGCAAGCTGTTGGTCGAACGCGTGTACTACTACGCTGCCGAACAAAAGAAACGGCCATGGCACGTGATCGTGTGCGTCGATCAATCGGGCTCGATGTTGGAATCGGCGATTTTCTCGGCAGTGATGGCATCGATCTTCGCGGAACTGCCTGGCATCAAAACGTCGTTGGTGTTGTTCGACACCCAAGTCGTCGATTTATCCGATCAAGTCGGCCAACCAGTCGATGTCTTGTTGTCGATTCAACTCGGTGGCGGCACCGATATCACCGGTGCCTTGCAGTATTGCAGCACGCTGGTGCGCGAGCCCGCCCGCACGATAGTTGTACTGATCACCGACTTTTACGAAGGCCGATCAGAAGCCGACCTGGTGCGCACCGTCGAAACCATGGCTGGCGCCGACGTACGGATGATTGGCCTTGGCGCGCTCGGTTACGACGCGCAGCCCCAGTACAACCGCAGCACAGCCAAAAAGCTGCGCAAAGTAGGCATGGACATTTTGGTCTGCACGCCGGAAAAACTCGCCGAGTGCATGGGCGAGATTATCAAAGGCTGAAGCGTTGGCTAACGAACCGCTTCGCCAGCGTCAAGCGCGCCAACGAACATGGTGACAACGTTGTTGTTGGCGTCGGCTGCGCCAGCTTTGAGTTGATGCAATTCGATTGGCGAAATCGCGGCGTTGTCGAGTTCGCGGCGCAACGCCTTGAGCACATCGGCAACCGCGCAGTGCGGCCCCCAAAGCTGCGGCGTGGCCTCGCCTAGCAACGTTGCAAACATGGCCGTGGTGCCGGCGTGTTCGAACAAACGCACAAACGCCAACACCAAGCCTAACAACCGCGGCCCCACCATGATCGCAGACATGCGGCGGCTGCGCCGGGTCGCGGCCTGTTCGGCGAGGGCTGCAACGGGGCTGGCCTGCAACGCTGTTTGCACATCGAATATCGCTGCATTGGCTTGGCCACAGGCCAACAGCATTTGCCCCATCAGTTTGGGATTGTCGTCGGTGTCCCATGACGCCATCGCTGCACCGGCTTCTTGCAGCGCTGCGCCAAAGGTATGTAAAAACGCGCGCGCCGAGCGACCTGCGGATTCGGCCGGCAACGCACCGATGGCTTGCGCATAGTTCGTGATCGTTGCATCTGACGACGCAAGGTGACTTTCAATAAACACCGTGTTGCGTGAGCCAGGCAACGTTGGGCGAAACTGGGCGCGGAGGTCAGCTAACGGGTCGCGTTCGTTCACAGCTGTTTAGTCTAAGCACTTCACTATTGAATGACAGATCAGCAGGCCAATACTTGCTGCAATTCGTCGACGATTATTGACTACTATTTAACCGTAGTGCAACCCGATCGATTGCAGGGTTGGCACCTGCTCGCTATGCTGCGCGAGCGTGCGGATCAACAAATACCTAAGCGATAGTGGTCAATGGTCACGACGTGACGCGGATACGTTGCTAACGGAAGGCCGTGTCACGATCAATGGCACCCCTGCCGAGCTAGGCGCGCAAGTTGCGCCTGGCGATCGCGTTTGCGTCGATGGCGATGTGGTTGGTGCAGCACGCAAACTCAGCAAGCCGATCTACATCGCGTTTAACAAGCCGGTAGGCATCACCTGCACGACCGAGCGCTCAGTCCAAGGCAACATCATCGATTTCATCGATCATGCTGAACGCATTTTTCCGATCGGCCGGCTCGACAAAGATTCGGAAGGGCTGATTCTGCTCACCAACGACGGCGACATCGTCAACCAAGTGCTGCGCGTCGAGAATCAGCACGAAAAGGAATATCTCGTAGCGGTCGATCGGCCAGTGACTGATGAGTTTGTGCAGCAACTGTCACGCGGCATTCGCTTGCGGCCCGAAGGCATGACGAAGCCATGCAAAGTGCGCCGCATGGGACCGCGCATGTTTTCGATCATCTTGACCCAAGGCCTTAATCGGCAAATTCGCCGTATGTGCGAAGAATGCGGCTTTGCAGTGCAAGCGTTGCGGCGGGTCCGGTTCTTACACATTCAGCTAGGCGCGCTCGCGGTGGGGCGCTGGCGCAATCTCACCGACGTCGAGTTGCAAAAACTATTGGCGCAGCCCAAGGCAGCCAAGGCTGGCAATGCACGGCCGGCAAGCCCAGGTGGGAGTTCAGCGAAACCGAGCGGCGGCGCGCGCCCAGGTGGTCCGCGCCCAGACGGTCCGCGTCCAGGTGGTCCGCGTCCAGGTGGGCGCGGCCAAGCACGTCACGGCGGCGGGCGGCGTGGCTAATATGGCGAATGCACCGACGGCCAAACCGCCTGAAGCGTGGGAGCCTTTGTTCAAGCTTGCTCGACTAGCGCGTCGGCCCTTGGAAACGTTTCTCAAGATCGAAGCCGCCAGCGGCATTATCTTGATCGTCGCTGCAGCAATCGCGCTTGGTTGGGTAAACTCGCCGTGGCGTGCCAGCTATGCAGCGTTGTGGCACACGCCGATTGGCATCCAGCTCGGCGATTTCACCTTCGTGCGCCCGCTTGAGTGGGTCGTCAACGATGGCTTGATGGCGATCTTCTTTTTTGTCGTCGGGCTTGAAATTCGCCGTGAGATTCATCACGGCGAACTGTCGTCGCTGCAACGCGCGGCTTTGCCGCTGGCCGCTGCCCTTGGCGGCATGTTGGTGCCTGCCGGCATCTATGTCCTGATCGCTGGCGCGCCCGCAACAGCATCGGGCTGGGGCATCCCGATGGCTACCGATATTGCCTTTGCCGTTGGGATTCTAACGTTGCTGGGCAAACGCGTGCCGCCGGCGTTGCGCGTGTTGTTGCTGGCACTCGCCGTCATCGACGATCTTGGCGCGATCGTGGTCATCGCGATCTTCTATTCCAAAGGCTTGATCATTGCTGGCTTTGGCGTCGGCGCCGCTGGCATTGCCGCCATCTTTGCGATGCAGTGGATCGGCGTGCGCAGCAAACTTGCGTATGTCGCACCAGCTGTCGTCGCATGGGCTGGCGTGTATGCAGCGGGTGTGCATCCAACGATTGCGGGCGTTATCGTTGGGCTAATTACGCCAGTGCGAGCATGGCTTGGGCCGGAAAAGTTCATCAACAATTTGCGGGCACAAGTTTCGACATTGGCGGCGCTGCCTGATGCCGAGCTGCAATCACACGAACTCGCCCATCAACTGCACGACATCGACGAAGCTCGCCGCGAAGCGATTTCGCCAGCGGAAAGCCTGATCGAAACGCTGCATCCGTGGGTCGCGTACGCCATCATGCCGATCTTTGCGCTCGCCAACGCTGGCGTGTCGTTCGACGGTATCGATCTGTCGGGCGCTGGTGCGAGCGCAGCGATCGGGGTCGGCCTCGGCTTGAGCCTTGGCAAACCACTCGGCGTCATCGCGGCCTGCACGCTGGCGCTCAAGCTGCGTATTGCGGTACTGCCGGCCGGCCTCAGTGGCCGCCACTTATTGGTGCTTGGCCTGGTCGCCGGCGTCGGTTTTACAATGTCGCTGTTCATTGCGCAGTTGGCGTTTCCGGGGGCTGCACTGTTGGCTGATGCCAAGCTTGGTGTGTTGGTCGCATCGGCTGCAGCCGGCGCCATCGCACTCGTGGTTGGCAGACTGTTGTTGCACCCAGCGCCACCGCGCGAAGCTGCGGAAACTGCCGACGAAGCCGAAAGCTCGACGGAAAAGTAGCGCGCTCAAAACATTTTTTCATTTTGTTGCGAAGGAACCTGCGCCCAGCGGTTACCTAGTGCCCGACTACGTTTGGCGTGCGACGATTGATCGTTGCAGCGCCATGACACGACGTAGAAGAAAGGCTGCTATGCGTCTTGGTGCATTGGTATGTTCGTTAGCATTGGTCGCGCCGCTTACCGGCTGTCCCGACCGCGAAATCGCGTCGGTAGTACCAGCGCTCGAAGGCTCCGAAGCCAAAACGATTTTAGGTACCAATCGCGAGCTCGATCTCTTGTTCGTCATCGACAACTCGGGCTCGATGAAAGAAGAACAAGAATCGCTGGTGAAGAATTTCACCAACTTCATCAATGTCTTGCGAGTCTTGCCTGGCGGGTTGCCCGATCTGCATATCGGCGTGGTGACATCGGACGTTGGACAAAACAATGCGGGTAAAAACATCCCTGGCTGCGACGGTTTCGGCGAGGCCGGCAACATGCGAACCGGCGGTGTGTTGTTTAGCAACGGCGCGCGTTACCTCAGCGATGTACGCGACCCTAACAACAGCGCCCAACGCATCAAGAACTATGCGCAAGACACCAACGTCAACGGCGACCTAGCAGCGGCGTTCGCAAAGATGGCCACCGTAGGCACCACGGGCTGCGGCTTCGAACAGCATCTCGCTTCGATGGAAAAGGCGCTGGTCAACAATTCAATGAATGCAGGGTTCTTACGCAAAGACGCCCTATTGGCCGTGATCATCATTGCCGACGAAGATGATTGTTCAGCCAAAAACGAATCGTTCTTCGGCAACGCGGGCGGGCTTGGTGACCTCGACAATTTCCGTTGCACTGCCGAAGGCGTGGTGTGCGGCGCCGACGACAACGGCAGCATTCGCCGCGCTGGCATGTACACTGACTGCCGGCCACGCGAAGCATCGCCGCACATGCGCAGCATTACCGACGTAACAACCGCGATTCGCAAGCTGAAGCCGTTTCCCGATGAACAAATCATCGTTGCAGCGATTATCGGGCCGGAGAATCCGTTTGGCATTCGTAAACGCGGAGACAGTGACAAGCTCGAAGTTGCGCCTGCGTGCACGTATCAAAAGCCGAATTGCACGGTCGCTGGGACTGAAACTTGCAAGCAAAACGCTGCGCCAAGCGTGCGGCTCAATGCGTTCGTCGACAACTTTGACAAACACTACCAAACTACGATCTGCAAAGATGAACTGTCGGATTCGATCCAAGCCGTGGCCGAATATGTCGCGAAAGACTTAAACCCGCGCTGTTTCAAATCGCCCCTCGCCGACCCGCCGGTCTGTAACGTGACCGATATCCTCAACTACGAAACAGCCAACGAGGCCGCTGACACCGTGCCTGAATGCAACAATGCGAAGTCAAACCTGCCGTGCTGGCATGTCGAAACCAACCTAACTGACTGTGTGCCGGGCCTATTTAGCGGCAAGCAAATCGTCATCGAGCGCAGCGTTGCATTGCCGGCTGCAGCCGTAACCAAAGTTGAATGCGAAGGCGTGCCGCGCTGAGCGTGACGGCTACTTCGCGCCAGTCAACGCGGTCCAGTGCGCCTTAGCACCGTCGAGCAGCTTCGGTGCTTTTTTGAAACCATCGGCCTTGTAGGTGCCGCCGGCAAACTCGTTGTCGCCAACTTGCACCCGCGATTGGCCACGCAGGATGTGTTTGTCTTTACCTTCCAACACCAACAGCTTCATGGTGTCAGGGCTCACGTCGCTGCGGCACCCGGTGGTGTAGGCAAACGTTAGCTCCGAAATGCCGTCGCTGTCGAAGTCGGTCAACATCACGCTGCCGTTGAGAAATTGCGTTGAATTGTCAAATTCGCACTTTTCCGACATGTCTTTGACCGAGCGTGCGAGTTTGACTGCTTTGCCGGCCGAACCGTCGTAGATATCGACTTGCAGATAGTACGAACGGCCGCTTTTGGCTTCGACGTTTTTCGTCGCAAACAATGCGTAGTGATCACCAGCTTTGTCGGTCCACGACACGCCGGTTACTTTGCTGAAGCCTTTCGGCGCAACCACCGTCGAAGGCATGTTGTCGTCGGTCGGCGACACCAAGAGCGGCGACGTTGGCCGAGTTGCCGACACCGCAACCACCCGGGCATCGGCGATGCCAGCCGCTGCAATCACGCCACTAGCAACAACGAAGCTCATCAACACATAATTTTTTTGCATAACGTTAGTCGTACCGTATGGCCGCACGCCCTGCAAGCCGCACAGCAAATGTGACAGAATCGCTGCATGAGCAAACCGAAACCGCGCCCGCGCACTGCACGGCGCGAAGCCGAACGGGCCAACGCTGCCGTTGTGGCAACCCGCGAACGTATCGCGCGACTCGAACCAGGCGGTGCCGCTGATTGGCCAATCACCGTCGAGTCGGCGGTGCTGATCGAGCGTCGCGCGGCGGAATTACCCTGCACGCAATGCGGCGGCGAGTTGGAAGTCAAAGATCATGACGCCAAAGTAGTTGGCGATTCACGACGCCGCATCGTAGGCGCCAAGTGTCGCCGCTGCGGCAACGTGCGCACGATCTGGTTTGCGATTGTTGAACCCGTGGAGAACTAAGCATGCCGCTGACGCTACGCGGTAACCACGAGCCACCAAGCAGGCACCGGCAACGCGACACCGCGTCGGGCTTCGAGCGCCGTACGCAGCTCGACTAAGCGTTGGACATATACATGGTTCACTGGTGTTTGGGTGGCACAAGCCCACAAGGCGTCGGTGATACGTTCATCGCGCGCCATCGCATCAAGTTCGTCATTGATGGCGTCGAGCAGCATTGGGCGTTGCGTTGCAGCAGCCATTACTTGCAACAACGCTAATGCATTCGCCGCGGCGCTGGGCCCCGTTAGCTGTTGCACAAACTTGCAGCGCACTGGCGTCCAGACATCGTGGCGCAACAAACACCACCGGGTGGCGTGCCGTTTTTCCTCGGCAAGCAGCGCGGCCACGCCGCCATCGCGTTCCATCACGGATTCGAACGTGGCCTCGACCCGTTCGCGCAGCCGCGTTATCACGGGATCTAGATGCTCAGCGCCCCGACGATCTTTGGGTTGGGGGTTCCATGGCGTCAGAGTATCGAGCAGCGCTGCCGGGTCGCTGGCACGCTCGCAAATTTGCAACAGTGTGCGTTTTTCGGCGCTGTGTAGCTGGTCATAGGTAGCGGCAGCACTTTCGCTGTACCAACGAACAAATTCGGTAACGATCCGCCGGAACTGCACGGGCGCGCACTCAACGTCGGGGTCGGCAGTTAACGTCGCGTTCAAGCATGCCACGATGGCGCACGTCTGCTCGATGTAGTTACCCATCTGCTCGTCGGTGAGGCTGCCCGTCGCGGCCGTCATGGTCCGAGCATAAAGCGTCAACGTTGCGACCACCACACCGTCGACAACGTCGCGCAAACGACACCGTTCGGTGTGGGCTTGGGCCAGCAAAGCATCGAGTATTGGCGAGCTTGCGGCGATCAACGCCTTGGTTTCATGCAGCGTAATGGCTGGCGGCTGTTCAATCATCACAACATGCGCAGCAATACCAGCGCCGTCCCAGCGTCCGTCGCGTGCCAACAGAACTTCAGCGACGTGCGTAACATGACCGCCGCCCACTACATTAGGGTCAAAAGCGTCGCCGCGTGCGACGTAGTCAAGCAGCGTCGGATGCAACAGCAGTTCATCCATCGTGGTGCGGTAGCGATGCCGTAACACGGTAACCCGCAACAGCAAACGCCAATTGATATCGTTGGCGCCGTAGCGCGGCAGTTGCGCTTGCAAGCCCCACAAGCCGCGCAACATGGTTTGCAGCTCGCGTGGATTGTGCGGCATTAAGGCAAACTCTTGCCGTAGCGTGTCGCCGTCGAGGCCAGGCATGTAGTGCGCGAGTTCGCGTTTGGCCAAGGCCATGCGCGCGGCTTCGGTTGGCTCAGGCAACCAGCGCGGGAACTGCACAATTTTCTCCAAAAACTGCAGGCCGCTGCCAAACCCAGGGTGATGTTCAAACAGCGCTGCACCGACGACGTTTGGGTCAAGCGCTAGCACAAATGCCATCGGCAATGCGGCCAGCGTATCGTGCAAGGCAAACATCAGCGATGGCAACAAGCGCGGGTCCGCACGATCAAGGTCATCGATTAACACGATGTAACGTTGAGTTGGCTTGCTTGCGACCAGCGCGGCCATCACGTTGTTCAATTTCTCTTCGAACAAGCGCGCTAAGCCTGCAACGCCGGCGCCGCCGAGTGCGATCGCACTAGCCAGGGTTTTGTTGACGGCAGCCATCGCAACCGTGAGCTTGTCGATGCCTTTGCTCGCCTTCTCGGTGATGCGCTTGGCAACTTTAGTGCTACCCGCAACGTCGATGCCAGCATGTTGCGCAGCCGCAACCACTGCATCGGCCAAGGCTGCAAACATGGCGCGGCCGTCGTCGAGCCCCCACGGATTGAACCGGACCACGATGTGGCCTTCTTCGGCGACACGCTCGGCGATCATGTTGAGTACAGAAGTTTTGCCAGCGCCCCAACTGCCATACACTCCAACGCGCGCACGCCACTGCACTGGTGTGGTGGTTACCAGCGCAACGATTTCCTCAACATATGGTCGCCGCCCTAGCACATCGTCGTCGACTTTTTCGATTGGTGCATCTACCCGCGTCATGCGCGCATCATAACCGCGCAGCGCTACCGGCGCGGTGCCTACCGAAACTTTTGTGCTGCTATCAAACGGCAGAAACGCCGTGCGCCTGCGCACAGCGTGCACAAAACCGCCAGGCGACCGAATGGTGAAATCTCGCGTATCTACTGGAGCGGTTTACCAGTACATTGCGGCAAGGGTTGGAGCTGCGCTTGGCTTGCGCTGGCGGCGCTGCCGAGCTGGATTGACAAAGGATTACCGTGACCGCACTGAAGGATTGGATGAAAGCCGTCGAAAGCGGCGTAACACCACTGTTTGCAGGTCTGCCAGCGCGCCCCAAAGAGGACTCGGCCGAACAGCGATTCTTGCGTCGCGCATCGCATCGTGTAGCGCGTGGCGGAGCGGATGCACTGCTACAAGCCGCATATGAAGAAGGCGGAGCTTGGCGCAGTGAGGCAGCCGAACTCAAAAGCGCCCAATTGCGACCGCAAACGACGCCACTGTCGCCGGCGCTGGTACAAGTTCGCGAATTTATCGAGGGCAGTCCCTCATTTGTAAGCTTGCTTGGCGGCGAAACCTGGCTGGTGTCGACCTTTTCCAAACCATGGAAAGGCACGATGCGCAGCAGCGAGCCAGCTCCGCATCCACGTCGTCAAATGAATTCGGTGCGCACGGTAGTGCCTCACCAAGTACAAAAGTTCGGCGAAAAACTAATCGGCTTCGCTTTTAATGAACTGTTGTTTCTCCATCGCGAGACGCTTGCCATCGACAAACGAGTTGCCGCTGGGCCAAAACCCAAAAGCGAAAAGCTCACGTGTATGGCAACCCGTACCGACGGCACGTTTTTGATCACGGGCGATTCCGAAGGCGTGGTCCGACGGTTTGATGGCAAAGGCGCCAAGCTATTTGAAGCGACGCCCCATCATGGCGGCCAAATTCATCACGTTGCCATCAGCAGCGACGGCAAACGCGCCGTTTCAGTTGCGCTTGATGGTGTACGCGTCTGGGATGTTGCAACCCTTGCGCAAGAGTTGTTCCATGAAGAACGCGCTACCCGCTGCGCGACGTTTACGCCCCAAGGCATGCTGCTCGCGTGCGTCGACCGGCCCAAAGATGGCACGCGCGAACTGCTCATCTTCGACGGCAAGAAAAGCCCTCGCCGCATTGAGTTGAGTTATGGGCCACGCGAAATGTTGGCGCTGCCTGGCAACCGCGTTGCGATCGCGTGCGACGAAGGCCCGATCTTGATCGTCGAGCTCACCACTGGCGAAAGCAAAGTCTTGCGTGGCCACGGCGCGCAGCCCGGTGGCATGGCGTATTCAAACGAGCTGGGTTTGCTTGCCACCACGTCGTACGACGGCTCGCTTCGTTGGTGGGATGTCGACCAAGCCGAAGCCAGCGAAGCAGCACCACAAATTTCACAGCTGCTCGCCGGCACCGAAGGCAGTTTAGTCGAACACAGCGGCGAGATTAAGCTAACCGTCAACGGCAAAACCGTGGTGTTTGAGCTCAACGGTGACGAGCTGGCACTATCGCCAGATTGCAAAACCGGCGCCTTACGCGACGGCAATGAAACCGTCCATGTGCTGCACGCCAGTGGCAAGACTAAAACTGTCGAGTTACCGTTCGCCGTTGGACGCATGCTCTTTATCGACGATGCAACGCTGCTGCTGGCAGGTCGTGCTGGCGCAGTTTGGGTCGATGCAGGCAAAGGCAAAGTCAGCGGCAAGGCTGAATTTAGCCTCGCGGGCGATGTCTGCGCGTTGGGCCAAACCTCTGCCAAAGAAGCCCGCGTGGTATCGCGGACGGGCGCCACGGCGTTGATCGATCTCACCAAGAAAAAAGCCACCGTTGCGCCAACCTTGGCGTTGGGCAGCGCTGAAGTACAATGCTTTGACGACGGCGGCGACGCGTTGACCTTAAGCGATATGAACATCGACGGCCAAGTGGTGCGCGGTTGGGTGCAACGGTGCGCTGTAGCAACCGGCAAATCGCTTGCAGCCTGGCCGGTAACGCAGCAGCAAACCGATGAAAATTATCCACGCCCACTAGCTGGCACCGGCCATGTATATGGTCCGGTTACCGGACTGGTTGCGTTAGCTGGCCAACGGGTTGCCCTAGCATCATGGGATGGTAGCGTTCGCGTCATTTCCAAAGCCGGCGAGCAGGTTTTGCGTTATGACGCCGATACCGCACTCTCCGCACTGACCGCGAGCCCCGATGGCACGTTGTGGGCCGTCGAAATCTCGGGCCGCGTCGTGCAGCTTGATAGCGTTGCCTAACGCGTGCACCGCTACCGCGGTGTAGTGCACGCTGGAATAATGCTAGCGACCGCGCGCGACTGACCAGCTACGCTGCGCAACTCGTCGCAGACTAGCCAGTTGCGCAACATCAGGTCGCGCAGCGTCGCTAGCGCCGACGGCGAGATCGGTGCGCCGTGGATGTCTTGGGCGACGATCTGCATAGCTTCCGCAAAGGCTCGGTCCACAGGTTCGATCGATCGCTGCGCAGTCAGTTGCAACGCGCGCTCGACCATCGCCTGGACATCATCGCTGTGCGCCGTTGCAGCGGCGAGTTTGGCGCGGACCAAAATCGTCCAGCTCAATTGCGGATCGTTCGCCCCCAAAAACGCTTGTTGCGTCTGCAGGGCTTGCTCGCATACAGGCCCAGCCGCGGCGTAGGCTTGTTGTTGCACCAAAACGTCGCAGAGGTAGGCGCGACCGCGAACCTCGTAGGTAGTTAGATCACCAGCGTGCTGCGCAAGCCACGCGAGGATCGCCTGCAACGCCGCCGCCGCTTGTGGCAGCTGCTGGGTTTGCAACAGCCACTGCGCGCGTCCTAGTTTGGCGCCCCACGTCTTGATATGTTGCTCGCCGTAGCGCGCTGCGGCCAACGCAATGGCTTGCTCGATCGCGTCGTCTGCCGGCTGCATCTCGCCATTGCGCAGCAGCGCCGAGCTCAGGTTTTCATAAAATTTGGCCTGCGCCGCATGTGCGTCGATCGCGATCGAGTCATATTCAGCCACCGCGCTCGCGGCTAACGTTTTCGCAGCTTGAGCATCGCCTCGGCCGAGCGCCAAAAAAGCTCGGCCCGACAACAAATAGGCGCGAATTGCAGGATTCTGCAGTCGCTCGGTCATCCCTGCCGCATCACGCTCGAGCTGCAAGCTATCGGGGTCTGGCAAATCGAACGCTAGTGACAACCGCGCCGTCAGCGCACGTGCATAGGCTTCGTCGTCGCCGGCGACTTGCGCATCAGCAACCGCGGCGGCTAACTGGGTGCGGCTCAAGGCAAAGTCACCGCCTTGGTGCGCCACAAAAGATTGGATGCGATGCCAATAACTACGCAGCGAAAGTACATGAGTGGCGTCGATGCTCGGCTCCATCGTAAGCAACTTTTGTAAGCGCTGAGCGCTCGGTTCGGAACCATGTTGCAGCGCTGAAATTTTTGCTCGAAGTACACGCACATCGGCGCGATCGTTGGCCACGACCCCGTCACTTTCATTCGCGCGTGGGTCATCGCAAGCGCGATTCGGCCGAACTTCGGCGAGGCTATCCACGGTATCGCGCACATCGCCAGCGCCACTCGCGAGGCGTTGGACCAGCACACGGTACTGCTGCCATGTTGCAGCCAAACAAAGCTGCTGGCGGCTGCGGCGCATGCGCTCGGTATCCGTTGCAGCTTGGGTTTTGCACATCGCGGAAGTCCGCGCCGCCAAATCGTCGACGCGACGCGCGATCGCAGCCGTGACCCGCGTGGTGTCAGCGCCGCTGAGTTGCAGCGCCTTGGCAACCGCAGCCTGATGCGGCTGATACCATTGGCGATACGCAGTGTCTTGGCAGCTTTCGGCGTGGGGGCGCACCACCACCAACACCACCACCACGAGCACCATCGCGGCTAGCCCGAGCCACAGCCAGTTGCGAGAACGCCAACTGCGCTTGGCAACGGCGTCGGCAAACGCTGCACGCGCAGCGCGCATGTCGGGATAACGCCCAGCTGGCGTCGCAGCCAAGCCTCGCGCCATAATTGGCGTCAAGGTTTTGGCGTCGGGCAGCAAGAGCTGAACCAAGCGCCACCATTGATATTGATCACTGCTTGCGGTTGCCGCTGCGCCTTGTTCAACTTCAGGTGCCAAAAACGCCGGTGTGCCCGAGCGGTCACCGTGCTGTGCTTGCGCGTCGTCGGCGCGCGCCAAGCCAAAATCGACCAACACGGCTTCGTCGTTGCTGATCACAACATTGGCTGGTTTGATATCGCGATGCACCAAGCCACCATCGTGCACCGCGATGAGCCCATCAGCGATCGCCAACGCGACCGTGCAACGTTGCTCATGCGTGGAGTGTTGCTCCAGCCATTGCAACAACGGCACGCCGTCGATGAGGGCCATCGCAATAAAGATTTCGCCGTCGGCTTCGCCGCATTCATACACCGGCACCACATTGCGATGGCGGATGCGAGCCAGCGCCCTCGCTTCGGCTAACAAGCGCGCGCGATGCGCCATGTCGGTTGTTGCCCCACGCAACATTTTGAGCGCAACGTCTCGGCCTAAGCTCGAGTCGCGTGCTCGCAACACAACGCCCATGCCCCCCGCCCCCAGCGGTTCCAACACTTCGTATTTGCCGACCATTGAAGCACCCGACGACGCAACCGGGGCCGCTGGCACCGACGCTTCGTCGTCGCTGGCGGCGCTCAGCAGCATTCGACATGCTGCACAATCGGCGGCGTGACGAATCGCACGATCAATCGCGCGCGCCCCAAGCGCCTGGCTAGCCCAAGCGGCAATTTCTTCATCGGTCAAGCACGTCGAACTCGGCATGTGGCACTATTGAGGCTCGTTAGTCGTATCACGCATGTTGGATCTCGCACGCCTCAATCACTTGCTCAATTCGCACTACGTTGGGCATCGCTTAGCAGCGGCGCATGTGCAGGAATTGATCGAGGGCTTGGCGCACACGGCGACAGAAGACGATCAAGCGACAGCCGCACCTTACCCTGGCGCAGCCGACGATCTTGCGCTGGCATGGGCGGCCGCCGGACAAGCGCCGCTCGCCATTCAACAATTTGAACGCGACATGCTCTCACCTGTACTTGGCATTTTGCAGCGCCGCGGGTTTACCGAAGCACTTGCGTCCGATGCCTTGCAAGAAAGTCGGATCATGTTGCTTGTCGGTGATGAGCGCACCCCACCACGCTTGTTTGGCTATCGCGGCCGCGGCCCATTGCGCGCCTACGTGCGCACCTTGGTGCTTCGCCAAACCCTCAAAAGCGTGCGTCGAGAAGCGTCGGTTGAGCGCATTTTGGAACAAATTGTTTCGCAACCGCATCACGATGCCGAGCTCGAATCGATGCGCCGTCATTATGGCGCGATGCTCAACCACACCATGCGCGCCGCGTGGACCATGCTGCCACCACATGATCGCTTTATGCTTGGCCTCGCGTTTGAGCAGAAGTGGAGCACGCATCAGATTGCAGCGGCATGCAACATCCATCGAGCCACCGCTGCGCGCCGCCTCGCGTCGGCCCGCGCTGCTTTGATAACTGCAACGCGCGACAGCTTGCAACGTAGCCTTGGCGTCAGCGGCAATACGCTCGATAGCATTCTGCGGCTGTTTACGACCTCGGTGCAAACGCAGTTTCTCGACGACGTTGCGGTTACGCCGCCTGATCGGTAACGCCTTGCATCGGGGCTTCGGTTGTCCACGGTTCGAGCGTTGCCGAATTGAGTGCACGTCGGACCACGCTCAGCTGCCGCCGGCTTACCGGCAGCACCTGCCCCGTGCTTAGCCGTAACCAACCATCGCCGCGAACCGGGCGCAGCGCTTTGACCGCCGCCGCTTGCACGAGTTCCGCGCGGTGAATGCGAATAAACCCAATGCGTTGCAACCGCAGCTCAAGTGACGACAAGGTTTCCAGCGTACGCAGTTCCAGCCCGTCGACGATAAACACCGTGTATTTGTTGCTAGCCCAAAATCGCATCACACGATTGGCATCCACGTAGTGCACGGCACCGGTTTCGTCGGTGCCTGCAACCACCGGAGGCAGCGGTGCAGAAACAGTTCGATGAACGGGGAAGGGAAATGCAGAGGTAACATTCATGTCTTGATGTGCCTGCCGCGTCGCGCTTGTCGCATAGGTTGGACCAATAAATGTAAATTTTAATTGGTTCAGCCTTTGCGCCCACGTTGTCTGACATGGCCCTAGCGGTACCTATGAAATTTCGCTGCCCTACCGTCATCGCCATGAGCGTTTTCGCTCTCGCCGCCACTGCTTGCACCGATCCGCGTCCATTCGAAGGCCCCGCAATCCACGAGGCCCACTGGGGCCCGCTCACGGTTGAGCCTGGCCAAGAAGACACCCGTTGCGTCGTTGCCAAGCTCGACAACACACTCGAAGTAAAAATCCACGCGATGAAAAACATCATCAGCACGGGGTCGCACCACTTGATCGTCTATCGCGACGCTAGCGCCACTGCCGAGAACTTGGTGCCAACTCATTGCAGCCCTTTTGCTGGGGCGCTCGCCGCCGGTGCGACCGGCACCTCGCCGATCATGATTACGCAAAAACACAGCGACGAACTAACGCTGCCGCCTGGCGTTGCCTACACGTTTGCACCGGGCCAATTCGTGCGTTTGGAGATGCATTTCATCAACACCACCGACACACCGATCATCGTTGAAGCAACCACGCAGTTCATGACGGCTGATCCGAACGACGTAAAATACGAAGCCGACTTTATGTTTATAGGTACGCCAGATATCAATCTTGCGCCGGGCACAACGTCGACCACCCGCAGCTATTTGCCGCTGCGCCCAGAATTTGAAGGCGTAAATATCTTTGCGATCACCGGCCACACTCATCAGTTTGGCACCGACATGCAAGTAGGCTATTCAGCAGCGCGCGGCATGCCAGTCACCTCGGTGTACAAGCCGTTGGTGTTTGCGTGGGGCGAACCGGAAACCGTATTGCAAGCCCCGCCCTTCAAAGTGCCCACTGGCGGTGGTTTCGATTTTCAATGCAGCTATCACAACACGAGCAACGAAACCGTCAAATTTGGCGAATCCGCAAACGAAGAAATGTGCTTCTTTTGGGCCTATTATTATCCGTCTCGCGGCGCCCAAGTGTGCGCTCACACCGACGACATCGGCGGCGCCCAAGGCTTGGACATCTGTTGCCCTGCCGACGGCAAAGTGGTGTGCGACAAGCTATTGAACAACTAGCACCGTCGAAAACCGCGCGCTGCACGTTGTGAGCTTCGCGGCATGCGGGCACCATCGCTGCGTGGCGTATCGCGACCAAGAGTTTGAGCTGCATTGCACGACGTGCGAACAGGTGCCGGCGCTGCCGTGTAATTGTTGCGATCGGCCAATGTGTGCGCGGCATATCGAAAAAGATGGCCGGTGTCGCAAATGCGACGAGCATTTGTACCGATTGCACCACGCCAGCCGAGCCGATGGCGACGGTTGGGCATGGGGAATTTTGATGCTGTGGCTTGCCGCGACGCTTTACGCTGCCTTCAAAATACCGTCGGCTGCAGCAATATTAGGGGTTGGACTCCTCATCATTTACCCGCTCGCAACGATGGTGATTCGCTTGCGCAACCGCCGTAAGATTTTGGCCAACCTGCGCGACTACGTGCGCGCGTTCAACGCTGGCCAAGCAACAACGGCGCAACTCTCGGCAACCGAACAAGCCGAAGCGCTCGCGGTGCCGGACGTCCAGCTTGTGGCGCCCGTGACTACATCCACCGACGACAAGCCGACCCGCTGACGAACATTCACGGCTGCGCCGCCCTAACCGAAACCCGCTGAGTTTGCTAAAGTGGGCGCATGCCTCATCTGCCAATGCCCGCGACCTTTACGCGCGGCAATCGCCGCATGGCCTATCGCGATTACGGCGATGGCCCACGCGTGCTGGTGTTGACTCACGGCTTGTTGATGGACAGCCGCATGTACACCGAGTTAGCACCTGCGCTGGCGGCTCAAGGCCATCGCGTTATCACCGTCGACATGTTGGGCCACGGCGCGTCCGACCATCCGCACGATATGACCGCGCATTCAATGTCGCAGTACGGCGAAGACATCATCGCGCTGCTCGATCATCTCAAGATTCCGCAAGCCGTCATTGGCGGCACCTCACTGGGCGCCAACGTTTCGCTGGAAGCCGCCGTGCTGGCACCGCAACGCGTGCGTGCATTGGTTTTAGAAATGCCGGTACTTGAAAACGGCATTAGTGCCGCAGCTGCGATGTTTGTGCCGCTTGCCTTGGCCTTGCGCACGACGCAACCGGTTATGCGCGCGGTAGCGGCGCTCACGCGACGCATCCCACGCAGCCATTGGCTCGCCGACTTGCTGATCGATTTCGTCCGCCGCGACCCGGCCTCGTCGCTGGCCGTGCTCGACGGCCTAACGTTTGGGCGTATTGCCCCACCGGGCTCGGCTCGCCGTCAGCTACAACATCCAACCTTGGTCATTGGCCATCCGTCGGATCCGATTCATCCATTTAGCGACGCCGACACCACCGCACGCGAGCTGGTCGGTGCCCGTTTGATGCAAGCGAGTTCGATCTACGAATGGCGCGTGCGGCCAAGCCGGCTCACCTCGGCCTTGACCGAGTTTCTCGACGAAGCTTGGGCAACACCGCACGCGGTAGCCGCAAGCTAACGGCCAATTTGCTCGAGCGCGTCAACCAAGCGCGCAACCGCATCGACTTGGGTTCCAAACGTGGTTCGAAACCGAGTTGGATCAAATGTTGGCTGCAAGCGATACAATGCGGTTGCATGTTCGTGTGCACGTTCCGGCAAGCTCATGCAATGCGCGGCCGCCGCCGCCAGCGCCCGGCCAAACGGATAGTCCGGCGACATCGCAACGGCTTGCTCGGCAGCGACGAGTGCTTGTTGCCATTCGTGCCGTGCAAAGTGCGCAACCGCCAAACCAGCCGTGAACGCTTTGGGGCCCAAGCGCTGCGCAATTTGCATGCGATGCAAGCCCTCGTCGAGGCGGCCAGCCATCAAGTGCAACTGCCCAAGCAACGAATGTGCTGCTGCAAAACTTGGATTGAGCAATACTGCAAACGCCAACTTATCGGCAGCCACGCCATGCTCGTACTGCGCCATCGCTAAGCGCCCCGCAAGATAGTGCCCTTCCGCCATCTTACGCGCCAAGCCGATACATTTTTCTGCGCTGCGGCGCAGCAACTCAATCGCGGTCGCTTGCGGCGCCCATTGATTGAGCACTTGGTCGTATGCGATTAAGCCCAACCCATAGTGCGCAAGTACCAGATTCGGCTCGCGTTCGAGCACGCGCTCAAAAGCAAGCCGGGCCTGCTCATTCGCAAGGCGCTCACGCCGATCTTGCAGATCAAAAGCAGCATGCGCCAGCTGCCACGTCGCAAGTTCGTCGGGCCGCGCGACCGGCGACGGCGCAGTTGCAGCGATCACATGCGGATAGGTTTGGCCAACGACTTCGGCAATGACGCGATCTTCGACGTCGAACAAATCGCAATTCGGAAAATCGTAGACATCCGCACAGAGGCAGTGGCCGTTGCTCGCGTCCGCAACCTGAACGTCCAACCGCCACACGTCGCCGCGATTGCGCAGCGCAGTGTTGACCAAAAAGCGCGCGCCCAGCACCTGCCCCACTTGCTGCGTCGTCAATGTCTGCGCCACCACGTTGCTCATCGGGCCACTAGCGATCACTGGAAACCAGCACCACCGCGAAAACAGCGTTAGCAGATCGCGCGTAATGCCGGCCGCCGCCGCCGCGCAGGCAGGATTGGGATCGATCGCCAGCGTCGGCAAGATCGCAATCGCTGGTCGCTGCAATATCTCATTGACCTGCGTTGTCGACACCATGCACCCACCTGCAAGGTATCACAGTTTTTCGTAGCCTATCGGGCGCTAGCCGCGTCCCACGCTTCCAACGTGGCCGAATTCAGGGTGCGCCGCAGCGACATACGCAGCCGGCGGCTAACGCGCGCAATTTGGCCGTCGCTAAGTTTCACTTCCCAACAACCACGACGATCGTTGAACGCTCGCACAGCGTTGATGCGGACCAGCTCGCCGCGATGGATGCGAATAAACCCCAACCCGCGGAGGCGCGCTTCAAGCGTGCACAGAGACTCTTCGGTGAGCTGCTCGCGGCCGTTGGCAACGAACAGCGTGTATTTTTCGGCGGACCAAAATCGCGTAACCTGCGACGCATCGAACCATTGCAGGTCACCTCGAACGCCGCTTGCAATGTGGGTGACATCGACCGGCGCATTGGCTTGCATCCGTTTGCCCGCCACCACGGCAGGCATCGCCGAGGTCACAACAGGAGCCCCCGTTTGGTCGTGGGCTATGCCAAAGCAATTGGATTGAACAGCATCGAAGTTAACCGCCATGCCTCACTTTCGCGTTGTGACAGCCACCTTGCCAGGCCTTCCTTCCCCCTTTGGGTTTCCTAGTAAACTCCAATAATTTCAGCCAGTTTCATCGCTGACACAGCGTTGTGCTGCAGCTACAAGCGTGGCTAGCCGTTGCCCTGCGCGGCCTGGGGTAACGCTGGTCAGCGGCCCCAGTTCGGCTGCGAAAGACTCGAGCCGAGGCACTCGGCGCCGCAGCACCTCTTCGAGCAAGGCGCGGACATTCACGGTTGGCGCCTTGAGCGCATGGCCACCGCTGCCAAACAACCGCGGCGAGTACCAACTCCACGAGCACACCAGGTCATCGGGGCGCAAAAAGGCATCGAAGTCTGCGTACACCTGCGCTCTTGGCCGCGCCGCCTGCAATGCTTCGGGCGCAAGGCCCAGATTTTTAGGCGTGGTCGGCGACCATTCAACGCTAGGTTGCACCAGCGATGCAAAACACTCGCCCGTGCTCGGTCGCATCGCAACCCAATGCGCAAGTTCATCGCGGTCGCGATGCCGGCCCATCTGATACGGCCACGCATTAACTTCACCGACGACGCAAACCACATCGTTCCAGCGTTCGCGTAGCAGCTGCAAGTCTTGTGACGGCGGCAACACTTTGGGCACCCGCTTCTTCTTGCGTGCGCGTTTGCCAGTATGAAACGTCAACTGCGCATTCACCATCGCTCGAAACGGGCGCAGCAACGCAGCAAAGCGCTCGGTATCACCTTCGAGCGCGCCGAGCGCATACATCAGCGACTCGATCGTCGAGACCACTTCGTCGCTTGGCTCTTTGCGAATGCGGTATTCGCTTGGCGTTGGCGCATTGAACGCGTAGCGCGGCAACGCGGCAAGCATCGGGTTGTCGCGCACTACAACTTTGGCTTGCGACCAGGTGCCGTCGACCACAACCAGCGTCACTGGGCCCTTGGGCGGATCTTGTAGAATGTCCTTGGCATCGGCGCCGGGATACAGCAGCACCGCAGGCGCCGCTGGATTGGTGATCGCGGCGTGCACCCGCGACTGCTCCGACCAGCGAATGCCGACGTGCAATTCCGAATTGGGCAAACACAAGCTGGCCATCCAAGCCGTGCCAATCGCGTTGCCCTTTTCGCGCGGATGCTGCAACAACACCACTCGCGTCTGCGTAGGCAGTGACGAAAGTTCGGCGCAATAACAAACGGTTAACGGCCGTCGGCAGCGCCCGCAAAGTTGTCGCGGTTCGCGATTCACGGCCGGTCGTATATCACAACATTGATTGGCATGTGGCCTGCGCAGCCCGGGCGGCGCGGCCCAAAAATCTTTACTAGGCCTGTCAACCGGCGCGCTGCCTGGTGGCTCTTACCTGCATGAACAAAACTTCTCCCTTTTGGTTCCTGCCGGTTCTGCTGAGTGTTGGGGTCGGCGTTGGGGCGGTCCGAGCTGATGCGCCACGCACCTCCGCCAGCGGCAGCTACACTGTTGTCGAAGACGGCAAACCGATAACCCCGGGCAGTGGCCGCAGCAAAACCGAAGCCCGGCCGATCGGCTCGTTCAATGCAGTCCGCCTCGAAGGCGCGATCAATGTGCGGGTCCGCCGAGGCGACAAGCCATCTGCAGCCGTTACCATCGACGACAACCTGCAAAACAACATCAAGCTGACGGTGCGCAACAATACCTTGATCGTAAGCTCGGTTGGATCGTTTTCGACCAAGCTGACAACGTTGGCGGACATCACGGTTCCGTCCGTGCAAGCGGTCGAACTGGTTGGCTCTGGCAACATCACCGTCGAAGACCCAGGCACCGCGTGGCCAACCATGCGCGTTGCCCTATC
The DNA here is from genome assembly GCA_029565465.1 of Deltaproteobacteria bacterium. Taxonomy (GTDB): domain Bacteria; phylum Myxococcota_A; class Polyangia; order Haliangiales; family Haliangiaceae; genus JABFXX01. The sequence goes on along the minus strand of JAKQOD010000353.1, from coordinate 266 downwards.
CGGCTCCGGCGACATCGCGTTGAACAAGCTCGCGGTTGATTCGCTCGACGTAACCTTGGGTGGCTCGGGCACGGTAACCGCGATCGGCCGCGCCAACGCTTTCACTTTTGCCATCGACGGCTCCGGCGAAGTAATTGCGCCCAAGCTCACTGCCAAACGCGTCAAAGCATCCATCGACGGCTCCGGCGATGCATCGGTCTTCGCCAAAGACGCCATCGATGTCAGTATCGGCGGCTCAGGCAGCGTCAACGTTGCAGGCAAGCCAG
>JAKQOD010000341.1 GCA_029565465.1 Deltaproteobacteria bacterium | reverse complement strand
GAAACGTCAAGGCCTTTGAACTGCCTACCGTGTTGCCATCGCCGTCGGTTTCGAGCACTCGAGCCTTCGCAATACGTTTGCCGTTGGCTGCATCTACGACTTCAACCGAATGCGAAATCTTGGCTTTGTCGACGCGGCTGTACAATACCAACACAGGTTTGCCCGCACGTTCTTGAAAACTCACGTCGGTCGCGACGACTTTGCGGGCAGCACCTTTTTTGCCAAGCGGTAACCAATGCACTTGCTGGCCACTACCGCCGTTGTTCGCAACAACTACCAAGGTATCGCCAAACACGCGGAGCGCTGTCGGTTGACGCAAATCAACGGGCAATGGCAACACGCGTTCGGCCCGCGTGTTGAGATCCACAACGTGAACGTCAGCTTGTTCGCCAGCATCAGAAAGGATGTACGCCGCAACTTTGCCGTCAGACCAAATCGCGTCGTCAACAAATCCTGCAGTTGGCGCCACCCGCAACACCGGCGCTGCACTGGTGAGTTGCCCTTGCACGCCAGCATCAGCGGCCGCTGCCGCCGCAGGGCGGGCCCCGACGACCAGCGAGACCAGTGTTGCATTGGCCAAACAGAGCGCAAACGCACTAGCGATTCGAGGAGCCTTCATACGCTGTCGATGCCACGCAAAGCCGTCGGAGGCAATACAATTCATAGCAATTACGCCCCTTGGCCGGCGCTGGGGCCAGCAGCAGCTTGATTCGCCGCACTGCTGTTTGCATTGCTCACGTCGTATACCGCCGGTGCGCCGGCCGCACCCGTCGCAGCTTCCAACGCCCGATAGGCGGAGGCTTCAAAGATGCAGCCATCATCAATGTCTGGCTGTTCAGCGAGATCCGCAATTGTTCGGGCGACGCGGATCAACCGATCCACGCTGCGCGCGGTAACCATGCCACGCGTACTCACGACCTTTGCTAACGCCTTTTCGGCAGCCGCCGGTAATACGCACGTTTCGCGTTGCACGTTGGCAGGCATTTCGGCATTGCAATGGAGCCCCCAGCGCGCCAAGCGTGCTTGCTGGCGCGCGCGCGCCCGCATCACTCGATCGCGAATGGCAGCGGACGGTTCGGCGGGCGTCGCGTCGCGCATTTGTTTAAGCGAAATCGGCCGCACAAACACCTGCAGGTCCATGCGATCTAACAAGGGTCCGCTCATGCGCGAACGATAGCGTTCGATTGCAAACGCACTACATGTACATTCGCGCACGCCTGAATCGAACCAACCGCACGGACAAGGATTCGCCGATGCCACCAGCAAAAACGACGCAGGCAAGGTCACGGTTCCGCCAATGCGGCCGATGGTGATTTCACGGTCTTCCAAGGGTTGCCGCAACGCTTCGATCGTGGTGCGTTGAAATTCAGCAAGCTCATCGAGAAACAGCACGCCATTGTGCGCCAGTGAAATCTCGCCAGGCCGCGGCACGCTGCCTCCGCCGAGCAACGCAGCGGAACTTACCGTGTGATGGGGTGCGCGAAACGGCCGCTGTTCAACCAACACACCACGCGATACACCGGCCGCAGAATGCACCTTCGTCGTGGTCAAGGCTTCATCGTGTGTCATTGCCGGCAGAATCGTCGGCACTCGCCGTGCCAGCATGGTTTTGCCAATGCCCGGCGGCCCCGACAGCAGAATATTGTGCCCACCAGCGACAGCGATTTCCATGGCGGCGCGCGCCATGCCCTGCCCTCGCAGTTCAGACATGTCGACAGCATAGCGCTGCTCACTCGACCGCGGCTGCGCAACCGTAGGGAGCATCGCGTGTTCGCCACTAAGCATACCGATAACTTCCGCTATGTGTTCGACCGCGATCACATCGATACCTTCAACGACAGCAGCTTCTTGCGCTGATGAACGCGGCACAACCACACCACGCAAGCCGCGATCTCGCGCCATCAACGCTGCCGCGAGCGCGCCTCGAATTGATCGAATCGATCCATCAAGCCCTAATTCGCCAAGCACAATAAAGCCTTCAAATACGTTGACCTTAAAGACTTCATCGGCGAGCAGCACGCCGATGGCGATCGGCAAATCAAACGCCGCCCCCGGCTTGCGCACATCGGCTGGCGCCAAGTTCACCGTGACTTTGCTCAACGGCACATCGTGGCCTACAGCCACCAAGGCACCGCGGATGCGCACGCTACCCTCCTTGACTGACGGCGCCGCCATGCCGACCACGTTGTAACCAGGCAAGCCGCTGCTTACATCGACTTCGACGGTAATTGGAATTGCATCAACGCCGACCAAGGTCGAAGACTGCAGAGTTGCGAGCATGCCTGGGCTAAAGCAACTCGCGCGCCAACTCGGCAGCACCGCGGCTGTCCACAATTTCAACCAGTTACAACCAGCCCAAAGTAAAACCGTCCAACCACCGGACAGCAATGTCCAAGGCCCGGACACGATGTCCGATTACCGGACAGTCTGCACCCTCGCGCTGCAACGTTGCAACGCCAATGTCCACGGCTCGGCAACGCCCGGCACACTCTTTTAATTTCGCTTGATTCGATTCGATGCGCCCCTAGCGCAGAAGCACGGTTAGGCTTACGCTGGTGATCCATGGCGGATGAGCGGGTGCATTTCAACAACTTGCCGGAAGCGACGCGCATCAATCTGGCGATCTTTGTCAAAACCAAGCGCGCCACGATGCAAGAGCTGCGGAAATCGCAAAGCACTGGCGTCATTGCCGTCTCGATTTTCTCGATCGTCGTTGCGGCCGCAGCGTGGTTCATTCTAAAAAAAGGCTACGGCGACCTCGCCTCGTTTCGCTTAGCGCCGATCAAAATCCCGTTGATCTGCATGGGGCTCGCCTTTCCCTTCGCCGTGATCGGCGCCGGCCTTGGCAGCATCCCCGTGCGGCCGATTCCCGCCGGCGCCTATGTCGCGCCAACCCAAATCATTGATGCCACATCGAACGTTTTGCGTATCACACCACTCGCGGGCGCTACCGTGGAAGTTACCCACCTCATTGACCGCGATGCGGTTTTGATGCGCGATATCGGCAGCAACGTGCGAATCGAAACCAAAGATGGGTCAATGACGTTTCGATTTCCGTCGAAAGCAGCAGCACTGAGCGCCGCAGGCATCGTTACCCGTAACATCGAAAAATGTGAAACCGACCCCACCTGGGCCGAACGCGAAGACCTATTTGCCGCCGCGCGCAACCAACCATGGACCACCCGCGCGACGACAACGCCAACGGCCGGCCCGCGCTTTTCACGCTTGCATTGGTTCGCCAGCAACGCAACCTGGCTGGCGTTTTTGCTTGGCGTTGCGTTGGGCCCCGTTGTGTGGTGGGCACGCAACCAACTCAGCGACGCTGCCGCCTTCAAAAAAATCCGCTACGAAAGCGAAGCCATTCTGTACCAGATCAACGATGGCAATCGTGCCGCCGAAGTTGAAGCCATGCGGCCTAACCTTGCAAAGTAGCCTATGACCATCCACCAAACGATTGTGTGTGAACGCTTGCTCGACGCCGCACCAGCTGAAGTTTATGTCGCCTACGCTGACGCGCACGAACGAGCGCGTTGGTCAGCGCCCTCGCCTGCCGAAACCGTCATCTATGAAGAATCTAGCTTCGGCGTCGGCGGCATCGATCGCTATCGCTGCGGCGCCAAAGCCAACCCGGAATTCCGCGGCGTTGTGACCTATCTCGACATTGTGCGCTGTGAACGCATCGTCTACGCCGAACAAGTGAGCCGTGGCGACACGGTGTTGTGCGCAGCGCTGATCACGGTGGAACTCACCCCCGAAGGTGAAGCAACGCGCGCTACGATCACAACGCAGATCGTTTCATTCGTGGGCGCGGACATGATCAAAAGCGTGGCGGCTGGAACTCGCGCGGCATTGGAAAACCTGGCGCAATGGGTGTTGCCGTAGCCTTTCCGTTGCTCAACTTCGATCGATACGAACGAAATTCTAGTGCGCTCGCTTACGTGACCCACGCGAGGTGATCTTTTTTCGGAACCGGTGCGATTTTCACCTAGCGTGCGTTTCGTCACCATTGGCCTTACCAGCTGATTTTCATTGGTAAACCACTCAATGAGTATCGTTCAAATGTCTGATTTTATGAGTTTTTGGCATAAAATATGGCTTGGCAAAAAGCGTAAAAGTGAAATGAATTTCATTTAATATTTGCAGCGATTTCCGCACTCGCGGTAGTGGAGCCAAGTCCTTCCACCACGAGTCCGACCAAGGAGATCGCGATGTTTTGCCAACAGAAACTACTGCTCACACCCGCGCTAGTCGCAGCTTTGTTGACTGCATGTTCGGGGTCTTCCGAACCAAGCAGCGCAGCCCTCGAAAGCGGCGCCGGCTTGTGTGCGCCCGACCAATCAGGCTACGCGCAACGCCCAACTTGGAGTGAAATCGGCGAAACGCCCGACTACGAACACATCTCCAGCAATTTCAATTTCACCAAATCGCTGCGCTTGATCGCATCAACGTTCGACAAAGCAGTGACCAAAGCCAACACGCTGCGCAGCGAACTCGAAAAAATTGAGGCTGCTGGCACCTGCGACTGCGAAGGCACCACCGATGCTTGCAGTGCCGACGGGCAAAGTTGTGCGACGTTGCTGCGCCCAACGGCCGGCAAAAACGATTGCGCTGCAGCGTGCCAAGAACTTGCAGCCAACGGAACCTGCGGTGCTACTGGCGCTACGGCTGGTTGGCAACTCAGCGATTTGTACTTGGCGCCACGCAACGTTGCCAAAAAAGCGTTGCATCATCTCGGCTTTCTCGACGGGGTTGTCAAGTTCATCACCGGCCCCGAGTTTGGCAGCGCGTTGTCCACAATTTCCACCGTGACTGGCGGGCTCAAGAATACTGCCGATTTCACCGACGACGTTTTTCGCAAAGTTGATCAATTCACCGAAGGCTTTCACCTCGGTGGCTATTCGAAGCTGCGGCCGGATCTGTGGGCGTGTGTGCCGCGTGCCGGCAGCGGCGTGTTCGCACAGATGGGCAACCTCGGCGGCGGCCGCTTTTCACTTGGCGCAGGCTACACCTCGGGGCTGGCTGCTAAAAAAGTGAACGGCTTGTTCTCGATGGGCGGCGCAACGTTG
>JAKQOD010000339.1 GCA_029565465.1 Deltaproteobacteria bacterium | reverse complement strand
TCTACCGTTTGGGTGGCTAGTGCTGCGTTACTTACCGTGTTCGCATGTGGCAAACGGCCAAGCGCAATCGAACCGGATGCCCTGGTCGTCGACGCCGTCGACGCCTATGTTGAACCACCTGACAGCGCGTTTTCGGATGCTGACAACGACGGCATCATTGATGCTGATGAAGGCGCATGGTTGCCAACTGGGCCGCGCGACAGCGACGGCGATGGCATGCCTGACTATCTTGATCCGGATAGCGACAACGACGGCATCGATGACCGCGTCGAAGGCTTAACCGACTGGGACGGTGACGGTGTCCCCAATAGCATCGATCCACGCAATGACGGCCCGCCACCTGAGTTGCTGCTCACCGCGATTTCGACGGCATTTACGACGCCAATCGGCATCGATTACCACGAGCCAACCAAGTCCGTTGTGATGTCGGTGAACTATGGCACCGGCGGCGTGCCGTTCAACTTCGAACGCATCGAAGCCGACGGCACGCACCAGGCTTTTTCAACCTACAGCGGCCTCACCGACGAAGTAAAAATCGCCACCGCACGTAATGGCAATCCAGCCGGCATTCTGGCGGGCACGTTGTTTACCGGCAACGGTCTCGACGGCGACATCGTCCGCATCTCGCCCGACGGTGCAACGATCGACAATCCGTGGGTCAGCCTGCCTGGCACTGGCAACGGGCTCATGCGTGGCTCGCTGTACGTCGATCGCACTGGCATCTTCGGCGGTGACCTCATCGTGGCAACAACCACTGGCGAAGTTTGGCGTGTCACCAAAGATGGCGTACCAACCCGGCTCGCTGCCGTTGGCGTGCATCTCGAAGGCATGATCACCGTGCCAAACGTGCCAGTTCGGTATGGCCCGTTGGCAGGCAAAATCATCGCCGGCGCGGAAGGCCAAGGCTTGTTGTATGCGTTTGCACCTGATGGCACCTACGTGACGTATTCCCTTGGCGTTGCCATCGAAGACATCGACCTCATCACCCCCAAAGAAAACTTTTTTGGCGTGAACTACGGAACGAGCCGCCTGCTTGGCGCCACCGCCGAAAACATGATGCCAATGATCGGCGATATTTTGCTGACCCAAGAATTCGGTGGCGGCACCACTGGCCTATTCCGCCTGCAGTGGGATGGCACCGAGCTCAAAGCCGTTGCCATTCCGCTCAAGGCCGGCTCCGCAACCGTGGGCCAGTGGGAACATGTCACCATGGCGGCGGCAGGGATCGTCGAAGTCCCCCCCGTCGAGTAAAATGTTAAACGGCTGCGGAGCTCATCTGCGGCGTTGCCGGCTGAAACCCGCTACCAGCTAACCCGTTATCCGGTCGCCGCTAACGACCGAATCCAAAGTAGAGAACGCTCTGCATAGGTGGCGTCGCGTTAAACGAGCGAGGAAGCTCAGCTGCAAGGCGCTGCGAGAACCGGACCGGAGCGTACTTCCTGTACGTGAGGACCGCCAAGCGCAGCAGCAACGCCGCAGATGAGCTCCGCAGCCGTTTAACCCTTGCGCAGGATGACGTCGGCAACGAGGGGCCGATGATCGCTGGCGATGCGGGCGGTTTCGTGGTCACCACGAAATACCGTTGTAAGGTCAGCGCCGCCGCGGACATAGACGCTGTCGAGCGAGCGCAATGGCAGCCGCGCGGGAAATGTTCGTGGCGGTTTTGGCAAGCGACGAAAACCATTGGGCTCAAGCCGTTTGTATAAGTTGCCCCAGACGTCATTGAAGTCGCCGCCGATGACAACTGGGATGGTGGCGTCGATGTTGGCTAACGCATCGGATTTGAGAAACATCGCAAGCTGCATCTTGCGTTCATACTGCGCTAAGCCCAAGTGCACGTTGAAGAGATGCAACTCCGAATGCACGGCTTCACTCGGTAGTTGGACCCGCGCATGCAGCACCGACCGCCGCTTTTTGAGTGGCGTGGTTAAATCAATGTTGCGATCTTCGACGATGGGCCAGCGACTCAGAATCGCATTGCCGTAGCCGCCACCCGAGCGCAAATGGACGTTAACGGCAAACGCACGGTGCGCGAAGCCCAACAAGTCCCCCAGCCGATCAACCTGGCGGTCGCGCTTCGAGCGATTGGCGCCTTCGTCGACTTCTTGCAGCAGCAAGATGTCAGCATTAAAATGCGCCAGCGTTTCCGCCGTGCGTTCCGGGTGATATGCGCCGTCAGTGCCGATACATTTGTGGATGTTATAAGACACCACGCGCACGTTCATCGTCGCAGTGTAGCGCAGGTAGCCCTAACACGCTATCGAGGTTCGTCGGTCACGGTTACTTGCGCCCGCGCAAGCGCCGCAGCAGCCCGTGGGTTTCAGGAATCTTTAGCATCATGGCAGCGCCGATATAGATAGCGCCGTAGACGCCGATGGTGATCGGGCCAGCCACCCACAAGCGCAGATGCTGTTGTTGCAACAACGTGCCAACGCCATACGCGGCAGCGCCAGCCACCGCTGCGATGATGGTGGTCAAGATGACCAACCCATGCGGAATCGGCACCGAGCCGATGCGCTTTTTCAATCGTCGACGCAGGATCTCAAACTCAACCCACGCAGCAACACCCGCCGAGGCCGTAAGGCCAAATGCGCCCCACACCGGCGCGTAGCCCGCCGCTTCACGGATTGGAAACACCAACGCCCAGCCTGCAACAAAGGTCAGCAACATACGCGTGAGCGCCGCCCAGAGCGGTGACGTAGTGTCCCCCAATGCATACAGCGCGGAGGCCAACAGTCGGCCTTGCGTGTTGGCGGTAAGCCCCACGGCGGTGCCTGCCAAAATGATCCACACCACGCGAGTGCTGTCCGATTTGAATTCGCCCGATTGAAACAACAAGGCGACGATCCACGGGCCAATGGCAACAAACGCAACCGCCGACGGTACCACCAAAAAAACCACGCGCCGCAGCGAGCTTTGTAGGCGCTCACGCAGTTTTGCAGCGGCAGCTTCATGGTCACCGCCGATACGCGACATCTCGGGCAGTTCAGCGGCACTGATCGCCATGCCGAATAGGCTGATTGGCAATACATACAGCGTATTGGCAACGCTCATCGCCGACACGATGCCACCGCCGAGGTAGCTGGCCAAAATGCCGTCAATATAGGCCGATATCTGGACTGAACCGCGGCCCAATAACACCGGGCCAAACGCATGCACGGTTTGCCGTACACTTTCATTTTTGGTCGCCAGCGCCGGCTTCAACGAGCCAACGAGCGGCCAAACACTGGGCAGCTGAATCGCAAATTGCAACGCTGAGCCAAGCGCTGCGCCCCATGCAACCCAAATCACGATGTCGGAGCCATCGCCGCCGATAAATCGTCGCCCTGCTGCGATGCACGTGGCAATCAACGCAACATTCCAGATCACCGGTGCGGCATAAGCCAAGAAAAACCTGCGGTGACTATTGAGGACGCCAAGGCACCAAGCCGAGATTACCAACAGCGCAACACCAGGGAATAAGATCTGCACCAAGTGCACGGTCAACGCACGCGTTTCGCCGCCGAAGCCTGCCGCCAACAGTGAGACCAGCGGCTCGGCCGCAATGACACCCAGCACAGCAATCACGCTCGCTACCAACACAAGCAAGGTGGCAATGGTGCGAGCTACCAGCGCCGCTTCGCCGGTTTTGCCTTCTTCTAACAGCCGCGAGTACACCGGAATAAACGACGCCGACAGCACGCCTTCGCCCAACAAGTTTTGCAACAAGTTGGGAATGCGCACCGCGGCTTTGTAGGCGTCAGCGGCCGCGCCGGTGCCTAGATAGTGCGCAAACACGCGCTCGCGCACCAAGCCGGCAATGCGCGAAAAAAAGATGCCGACGCCGGCTCCAATGGCACCGGCAAGGCGCTTAGGCGCCTTGGGCACAGGAGCACCAGCTACGTCGGACATTCGCCGATAGTGATCTTGCCCAAGCAAGCACGCAACCTCTCGGCGCATTTTTGCACGCTTGGACTTTGGCAAAGCAGTGCGCTAGGGTGAGCGCATGCTTTGTTTGCGCGCTGGTTCGATTTTGACTACAAGTCTTTTGTGCCTAGCCACGGCTTGTGGCTCAGCAAAACACGCACCCATGATTCCAGCATCGCAACTGGAAGCTGATGCAAAAAATGCGGGTGCTGGTTCCGGCGCTGTGACGCCGGCCAACGGCTCCGGCGCGACCACCACGACGGCGGGTACCAGCGATCAACCGTTGATGCCAACCGACGAACCACCGCCAACGTTAGGACCAATTAGTGTCATTGCGCCTAAGGCCGACAAAACGGCCGTGAAAGTGCTCGACGCTGGCGCCAAATCCGGCCGCCGCGCGCTCACCTTCAACGTCAAAGCTGGCACCAAACAAAAAGTGAACTACGTGCTCAATGCGGCGTTTACGGCTCCAGGTGGTCAAGTCACTACATTCCCAACCACGGTGTTCTCCGGCGAAACCGAAATCCGCGCAGTAACCGGTGACGTCATCAGCTACCGCTTCGTATCGAGCGCCGTCGATGTGCGCACCACGGCCAACCAAGTCAAAGCCGCTGATGAGTTGCGCAAACAGATGCAAGTGCTCAAAGGCTTGACCATCACCGGCACCGTCGACAAGACCGGCTTGCCAGGCGAAACCGAATACGCCTTGCCAAGCGCGCCTGAAGGCGCACGCAATGTGTTGCAAGAAATGTTAGCGATGTTCCCGACCTGGATGCTGATGCCGGCTGCGCCGATGGGCAACGGTGCCACCTGGCAAGCCACGCGGCCGTTCGTCACCAACGGCCTCACGTTGAACGTCACGTGGGATTGCAAACTGGCACTCACGGCAACCACCGCGACGATCACCGCCAAAGCCAC
>JAKQOD010000303.1 GCA_029565465.1 Deltaproteobacteria bacterium | reverse complement strand
ATTGGTGACCCAGACATTCGCTTTCAAGAAGATCCGATCCGCATGCTGCGCGCGCTCAAGTTCGCAGCACGTTTGGATTTCGAATTCGAACCACGCACCTTTGAAGCACTGTTGCGTTGGCGTGGCGAGATCAGCAAATGCGCGCCACCGCGCGTGCTTGAAGAAATTTACCGATTGTTGCGTGGTGGTGCGGCCCGCCGCTCGTTTGAACTGTTGGTGCAAACCGACGTGTTGCAGGTCATGTCGCCGCAACTCGCTGCGTTGGTACAAGGCCCTGGCGCGCCGGTCAAAGCGCTCGATTATAAAGTCGCAGCGCACCCCGGCAAACGCGTACGCCGCTCGGAAGAATTTGACGTCGAAATCGGCAGCGACGATGGTGCCGATGACGGTGCTGACGATGACGGCACAGTGACCGAGGACACGACCGCAGCCCAGCAGTCGCTCTTCGGATTTCGCGACCCGGGCGATATGTTCCCTGGTCAAGTGTCGCATTTGCCAGACCTTGCCGACCTGCCCGTCGAGGACGACGCAGTGGAACTTGATGCCGAAGAGCAGTCGTGGCACCGCGTGTGGGCCGATGCGCCCGCCCCAACCCCCGTGGTGGTGGCGTCGCGGCTGCGTAATTTGCATCTGTCATTTTTGCGCGATGGCGCAACCATGGCAGCTCGCCGTAAGAATCTCTGGAACACGCTGCCGCTCATCGATGCAGCGTTAGCGCGCGGCGAGGAAGTTAGCACGATGGTCGCGTTGGGTACGTTGCTCAACAGCTACTTGCTCGACGACGTTGAAAGCAGCAATAGTGATCACAACGCTGCCATTCATGAACTTGCCCACCCGGTGTTGACCGAACTGCGCGTCACCCGCCGCGACAGTGAACGGCTGCGCTTTTTGCTGATGGCGCAACGCAAGTTGTCGTTTGCAGCACGGAAGGCAATCAAGCCACAATTGTTTGGCAGCCGCGATCTGCTGCTCGAAGCCGTGACGTTGTTCGCGCTCACGTCACAAGGCGCCGGTCGCAAGGTGCCAGCGATTGCGCTGACGGTGGCCGGGCCAGTGGTTGGCCCCAGCGACAAGGCCGATGCCGGCGACGATGATGCCGATGGCACCGACGACAGCAACGGTGAAACCGACAGCGCTGGGCAACCGCGCAAGAAACGCCGGCGGCGCCGCGGCGGCCGTTTTCGGTAGCTGCCGTGACCGCGCCAGCCAAACGCAACGCGAAGCCCCGCACGCCTGCGCGGGCACGTCCACCTGCACCTGCGCCTAGCCGCAGCAACGATGAAGACCTGTTTGCAGAACTTATCGACGCTGGCTCACGCGAGCACTATGCCGATGCGGCCCTGTATGACTACGAATACCGACGCCGGCGCGCCGACGTAAACTTCTACCGCGAATTTGCCAAGCGCCATTTCGCAACGGCAGGCACAACCCAAGGCACGATCTTGGAACTGGGCGCTGGCAGTGGCCGCGTCACGCTGCCGCTCGCGCGTGATGGCCATCACGTAGTTGCGATGGATCAGTCTAACGCGATGTTGGCGAAACTGCGTGCGCGCCGCGACGACACGCCGGCGTCGGTGGCTGAACGAATTGAAGTGCTAGCCGGCGACTTGCGTACCTTCTCCATCCCTGGCAACCGCAAGTTTGAACTCATCTTTGCTGCATTTAACGTGTTGGAACATTTGTACACGCGGGTCGAACTCAACGCCTGTTTGTTACGCGTTGCTGAGCATTTAACCCCAACCGGCCGCTTCGTTTTCGATGTGCAATTGCCCGATTTGGCGTGGCTCAACCGCAACCCCGACAAGCGTTGGGCGCGCACCAAATTTACCGACCCAAGTACGGGCCAAAAGTTCATCTATTCCACCAACCATGACTACGATCCGATCACGCAGATCGCGTTGATTCGCATCTACTACGACCCGGTTGCGGGTGGCAAAAGCCGCGTGGTGAAACTGTCCCAACGCAAATTTTTCCCAGCCGAGCTCGAAGCGTTGGTGGCCCACGCGAATCTGCGCGTGGTGGATCGGTTTGGTGACTTTCAGCATGCGCCGCTCGACGGTTACGCCGAAAGCCAGGTGTTGGTGTGTGCACACCCACGCCCCCGTAAGCAGTGATATGCTCAGCGCCGATGCAGCCGCCTGACGATCCGCTACTTCATACGACGCTTGGCGTGTACCGCTTGGTGCGCTTGCTTGGCGTTGGTGGCATGGGCCGGGTGTATCTGGGCGAACACGTCAACATTGGTAGCCGGGTTGCCATCAAAGTGCTCGCGCCTGAATGTGGCCAACGCAAAGATCTGATCGAACGGTTCTTTGCGGAAGCACGGGCGGTCAACATGATTCGGCACGAGAACATCGTGTCCATTCTCGATTTGCTCACGCTACCCGATGGCCGCCCGTATATCGTGATGGAGTTTCTCGACGGCGAAACGTTTAGCGACATCATCGCAAGCCGGAAAGGTCCAGCCGTTTTCTTTGGCGGCCTCACCAAAGTCATCGCCGATGTCTTGCAAGGTTTGGCTGCAGCCCACGAAAAAGGCATCGTGCATCGCGACTTGAAGCCCGAGAATATTTTTATTCTGGCGTCGGGCCGAGTCAAAATTCTCGATTTTGGCATCGCCAAGTTGGCACCTGAGCTCGGTGGCGCCGTTACCAATACCGGCTCGTTACTCGGCACGCCCCACTACATGTCACCGGAACAAACGCTGGGCAAGCCGGTCGATTTTCGAGCAGACATTTACGCAACTGGCGTGATGCTTTACGAAGCGCTTACCGGGCAGCGGCCCTTTCACGGTGATTCGATGTTCGATCTCATGCGCCAGCATGTGGATGCGCCGGTGCCTTCGGCGCGCTTGCTGGTGCCCAATTTGCCCGAAGGGCTCGATCACATCATTGCGATGGCCATGGCCAAAGATCCAAGCCACCGCTTCAATTCGGCACATGTGATGATCGCAGCGCTGCAAAACGCGACACGCGGCTTACCACCTGAACACTGGAATCCAGTGGTGCCCGTCGGTGAACCACCTGCCGATCGCAGCGTGGGCTGGGGCAGTGGTGGCAGTTGGCAAACCGCGCCTGCGCCATACGTAGTCCAGCCGCCACCAAGTGCGCTGGTTAATAACATCGTCAGCCAAAGCGAAAGTGCAACCGTTCCAGATGTGGGTCGAGCTTCGCGACGCGGCCGTAATGCTGTCATTGCAGTTGTTGCGATTGCCGCAATTACCGGCATGGGGTTGTTCATCGCCAGCCGCAACCGCAGCACCAGCCAAGCCAGCGGCAGTGCGTCGACCGCGCCTAACCCAGCCGCCACGGCAGCGCGTGATCAGAAGCTGCAAGACCTTGAAGCCAAACTGGCGCAAGTGCAAGCCGTTGGTGAACGCGCGGCGCAAGTTGCGCACGCTGCCGGCGGCAGCGATACAGAAACACCGCCCACTGGCACTGACACTGACACTGACACTGGCACTGGCACTGGCACTGGCACTGGCAGCGGCAGCAACGGCGAGCATAACGATGACAGCGATGACAACGACGGCACCGATGCAGCACCGGCACCAGCGACCTATCAAATACCTGCCGACCTCTACGCCGATGCGTTGCAACGCGCACGGGTCCTGGCCAGCGACGTTGAACTGTTGCGGGTTGATGCCGACAAATGGCCGGGGGATAGCCAATGGCAAATTGGTGGCAAGAACGCAGCCGAATTCCGGTTTGTCTCACCAAGCCGGCTCAAATCCGGCAACAAGAATTGTGAGATTGTCGTCGAGTACACAAGCGACGGCGTTGACGTCAGAGATTTTGTGCAGTGCGCCGGCACCGTCATCAAAATGCCTGCTTGTAGCTTCAAAGAAGTTCGGCAATTAGCCGAATCGCAAGGCGCACCGCACGGGCCTGCCGGCAATTACTACTTTTTCATTTCCGGCAAAGAAACACCACGTTGGCGCGTCAACATCGCGGGCTGGGACAAGATCGTCTTCGATACCTGTAAGTCGTAGCTCCACGGTTTTCGAATTAAGGCTTTTGGGCTGCCTTGATCAGTACTTTGTTCACCAGTGATTCGAGATCACTGAGCCGAAACGGTTTTGCTAAATAACCATCGACCGGCATTGGGCCTTTGTGGTCGCGGTCGTACCCACTGCACACAATGATCGGCATGGTTGGCAGCAAACGCCGTAATTCGGCGACCAGCGGTGCGCCGGACAGCCCTGGCATGGTTAGATCGACGATCGCAACGTCAAAGGCTTGCGCCGCCGCCGCTGCAACGCCAGCGTTGCCTTCAGGATAACAACTCGTGATGTAGCCAAGATCATCAAGCATGCGGCCTAACACGTCGCGCACCATCTCATCGTCGTCGATAACGAGGACGTGAGCACGGTCTGAGCCTGGGCTGCCTTGGGTTGCACCGCCGGCCGGAGACGGCAATCGGCCCACGCCTTTGACGGGCCACAAAATCTGAAACCGCGTGCCTGCCCCGAGCTGCGAAAAGACACGAATGCCACCACTATGCGCACGCACAATGCCGATCACCGACGCCAAACCCAAGCCGTGCCCGGTGGGTTTGGTGGTAAAAAACGGATCAAAAATGCGCCGACGAATCTCGGCCGTCATGCCTGGCCCGTCGTCGACGACATCAATGCAGGCGTAGACGCCGGCCGCCACCGGCAACATATCATCACCGGTTGCGTCGCCAGATTCCCGGCTCACAAACGCCGCGATCTTGATCGTACCTGGATGTGCCCCCAACGCATCGCGCGCATTCGACAACAGATTCATCACAACTTGCCGCAACGCGCCGCTATCAGCACGCAATTTGGGCAAGTCGGCATCAACCGCCACACTGACTCTCACATGCGCCGGAATCGACGGCTGCAAAATACGCACAAGCTCATCAACGACAGGCGCCAAAGCAACTTCGCTCGACGCAACATCGCCTCGGCCAGCATATGCCAACAATTGAGTCGTGAGTTCCGCCGCACGCAAAGCTGCATCACGCACATTTTGCAACGGCGCACGCGCAGCTGCCGTTGGGCTAAGTTCGCGCAAGCCCAAATCGGCGTTGCCCAAAATCGCTACCAACAGATTGTTGAAGTCGTGTGCCAAGCCACCGGCCAACACCCCAAGGCTCTCCGCGCGTTGCGCTTCCACCATGCGTTTTTCCAACCGCCGATGCGCGGTTACATCTAACGCAATCGAGATGGCCCCAAGGACATTGCCAGCGCCATCGCGCTGCGGTGCGATCGTCGTAACGAAGATTTTGCCTTCGTATTCCCAATCATACGTGACGATGTTACCGGCCAGCGCATCGTCGTGGCGCGCAATTGGCACGAACGTGCGGTCTTCAGTGCGGAACAGTTCGAATAACGTCCGGCCGACGTGCATGCCACGTTCGTGCCCCAAAATCGTTTTGACCGCGCCATCCGACGATGTGACGCGCAGGTCCCGATCTACAGTCCAGACCAACACGGGCATTTGCCGCAAAAACATGCGCAGCTTGGTGGTGCTGGTTTCGAGTTCTTGCGCTTTGGTCGCCAGCGCCGCTTCGGTAGCTTCGAGTTCGGTGACATCGACCAAGGTCGCGTCGAAAATCGTGCCGGCCTCGGAGTTCACGATATAGCCAAAGATCCGAGCCGTAATTTCCGAGCCGTCTTTGCGTCGCCACCGCACCTTGACGCCGTCAACGACACCAAGTTGACGGTACCGCTCGATCAGCGCAATTCGTTCGCCTGGATTGACATAAATGTCGTCACCAATGCTCAGTTGGCTGAGTTCGTCAGCACTTTCGTAACCCAGGATTTTAACCATCGCAGGGTTAACGAAGATAAAGCGACCATCGGCGTTGCTACGATAGAAGCCCACGGGGGACCGCTCATAGAAACGCGCAAGATCCTCCTCGCTGGGCTGATACATCGACCGCGATGGTAGCGCGCTTTGCATAGCAAAGTCGACCCACCACGCACCTCGCAACGCAAATCAGGTTTTACAACAACAGCGCGTCCTCAATCTGGTCAAAAACCCCGGCCCGCCACCTCGACAACGCGCTGCGGCCAAGCAGGAGGTTCTCGGTTTCGGTAAGCACTGCAGCGAGATCCACCATCCACACGTATGGATCGGCCGGGGCTCGTGCCGCGATTTCTTCCGGCAACTCCACAGGCGGCATCCAAGCCGCCATCTTGTGCGATTGACCGTCTAGCAACGCACGCACTGCCGCGTTGGCTAGGCGACTGCCCAACAAGCGGTCAAACGCAGTTGGCCGGCCGCCACGAACGACGTGCCCAAGCACCGTCACCCGGGTTTCGATTTCGCTTGGGCTGCTTCCTGGATTGCGCTCGGCCAAGGCTGCATCGACCATGGTCTTGAGCTTTTCGATGGCGATCGCAACGCCTTCGGCTTTGATGATGATCACGCGTTTGCCGCGCCGTGCCCGCGCGCGTGCCGCGATGACGGTATCGACAATGCTTGCGACAATTTCCGCTTCGGTCCGATGCGCTTCTGGAAACAGCGCAAGATCGGCGCCACTGGCGATCGCCGACGTCATTGCCAAATAGCCGCAATCGCGGCCCATGACTTCGATAATAAAAGTACGGTCGTGAGCAGTGGCAGTGTCGGCGATCTTGTCAACCGCTTCGACGATGGTGTTCATCGCGGTGTCTACACCAATCGCCATGCCTGTAAGGCCCAAGTCGTTATCGATCGAAGCGGGCAACCCAATGATTTGCAGGCGCTGCGCACCCAGCTCGGTGGGGTTGGCCAAATGCAACGCGCCGGTCAACGAACCGTTGCCGCCAATCACGATCAAGCCGTCGATGCCCCGCTCGGCCAGGCGTTTGCGTGCAACATCGCGCACCTCGCGCTGATGAAATTCTTTACATCGCGCCGACCCTAAGACCGTGCCACCGTCGCGCAAGATGCTTGCGACGTCAGCAGCGTTGAGTGATACAAATGCATCATCTAACAAACCGCGATAGCCGCGTTCGATGCCAAACACCTCAGCGCCGGCAGCGCGACCTACCAACGTTACGGCGCGGATCGCCGCGTTCATGCCAGGCGCATCGCCACCACTTGTCAAGACTGCGATTCGTTTGCTTCCAGCCATGGCGCCAACCTTACTTCGGTTTGGCGATACGCAGCGCGGCTCAAACATGTCAAAGTGAAAGCCATGGCCGCTTCGCCACCCGATACCCAGCGTCTGCGGGTCCGCTCCACGCAGCGCCCTCGCTTACGCGGCTTCGGTTGGTTGCGTTGGTGCGGCCTCGGCTTGCTGTGGCTAGCCGCATCGCAGGCTGGTGCAGGCTGCGTGATTCGTACCATTCTGATCGGCCGCACCAACACGGGAACATGCGATGGCGCATGCGACCGTTACCAAGAATGCAGCGCTACACCGTCGCCTACCCCACGCTATCAGTGCGTTGCTGAATGTCCCGAAGCGCTCGGCCAGGCCGACAGCATTCGCGAGTTTGAAAGTCTTGAATGCGAAGATGTTGTGCGTTTCGTAGACGGTCCACGCGCCAGGGTACGCGACGAATAACGACGCAAACTCTCACAACGTGGCAAAGCCTGGCAGGTGTGCGGGTGCGCACAGCAACTGCGCGATTGCGATCACGTTGGCCCAAGCGTTTGCACGTACCCGCCCTTGTCCGACGACAACGTGTGGCGTTGCGCACGCAACTTCAAAACGCCGACGTTGTTAGCGCGTATTGCGAAATGTTATCGAAAATTAATGAATACTATCCCGCAGCGCGGGTCCAACGGAATTGCCCTTTGGGCGCTGACCATCGGAGGGCTGTGGCTAACCATGCTGGCATGCACCGCATGGGAGCCCGTCATCCTCGACGGCTGGAACTTTCACTTTGCGCAACAAGCCGGCGAGCTCAGCGTCGATAAGTTGTGGGGCCTCGCGAAATACAACTACTGGCACAACAATCCACGCATCGGCCAAGTGTTTACCGCTGCGATGTTCGTCCCACGGCTCCACATGCTGGTTACGCCGTTGCTTGAAATCAGTCTCTTGTTGCTCATGTGGGCGCACGCGCTCGGCCGCTGGCCACGCATGCGCTCGGTTCACGATGCTGCGGGCTTTGTGCTGTTGTGCAGCTTGGTGTTTGTTGCCGTATTCAATATCGGCCCCATGTTGTTCTATCGCCCCTATACCGGGAACTACGTCCTAGGGCCAACGATGTATCTCGTGTTGTTATGGCCGTATCGCAGGTGCTTGGCCGGCGCCGAGCCAAACCAGCGGTGGGTATCGCTTTGGATTATTCCGTGGGGCGTTTTATGTGGGCTCACCAACGAGCACACTGGCCCGGCCTTCATTCTGACCATCACCGCAATCCTAACGGTCGAACTTCGGCGCGGCCATCGCTTGAAGTTTTGGATGCTCGCTGGCTTGGTTGCGCTGATCGTTGGCTATACCGCATTGTATTTTGCACCGGGCCAGCAAGAGCGTTACAGCGGGCTAGCGCAACAACATTCGCTGCTCGGCCGTATCGTTGCGCGAGGCACGATCGCGAACCTCCAGGTGCTCGCGCTGCCATTGCTCAGCGCGCTTGTGCTTGCACCGGTAGGCCTGTACGCCCACTATGTGCGCCGACGAGGCCGCTTGCCTGCGCTTGCACCGTCGGTGCGCATGGTCGTCATTGGGGCCGTCGTGGCCGGCTGCGTGATCAACGCAACGCTACTTGCGTCGCCCAAAACCGGATATCGTTTGTATTTTGCCACGGTGGTGCTTTGGGTAATTGCCACCATGGCGTACGTCGCGCCAATGCTTGACCTCGCTCGCGTGCGCCGCTGGACTACGGCCATCGCTGGAGGCGTAGTTATGGTGAGCGCGCTGTGGTTGACCCAGGTGTACTACCGGCTGCACATCGCTTTCGCTGATCGCAGTGTGCGGCTGCACCAAGCGGTGCCTGGCGACGAGTTAGCGGTGCCGCCGCTACCGCGCACATCCATGCACTGGTTTATCGGCGACGACTTTCACTTTTCGTTATCGGCGAAGCGCATCGTGTGCACACACTATCAGCTCGACCGCATCACATTACTGCCGTAACGGTTCAAAGCTGCCCGTTACGATCGTTTCAGCGATCACTGGCACTGGCAATTCCGCAATCAGCTTGAGCGAGCCAGCCGCCAAATCGGCGTCGGTTGGGTAGCCCCACATTTGCACGTAGGTCGACGCTTGCGGCTGAATTTCGATCACCATGAACAAGCCGTTGCCCGATGCTGACGGTTGCAACTTGTTGCGCGCTGGGGTCTTGAGCGTTGGCGAAAAATAGTAGGTTGGCGCATTGGGCAACCGCGTCGTGGTGCTCTTGGTTGAGCTGACGGTTGCGATGAAGTTGGAGATTTCGCGCCCTTGGCAATCGCGCAACGCGCCAGCGATGACGCCGAGGCCAGGCGTGCGTGTGACCCCAATGAGTGCTGGCAACGCGTTGGCCGTGCCTTGCGAAACAATCGCAATCTCCGCCGGTGCGGTATGCACCGCCACGTCGGTTTTGAGATATTGGTTCACCAACAACGTATCCATGCTGCCATCGGCCTTCATTTTGAAGCCGAAGCGCTTCGTGCCCGTAGGCACATCGATCAACAAGTTGCCGGTGCCATCAGAAACCGCCGTCGACGCAACCGTCGCAGGGTCGGTGGTAAAAATCGAAACTGTGGCGGCCGCCACAATCGAACTAGTTTGGAAGTCTTCAACCTTCGTCATCAACTTCGATGCCATCGTGGTTGGCATGTCGCTGTTGGGCGTGTTGAGACACGACAAATCTGCAGCGCCGTCTTCGACCCACATGTTGGGCGCGGTTTCTTTGTTGGCTTTGAGCGACTTCGTTGGCGGTGCAAAACCGACCACATCGGCAGGCGCATCGGGCGTTGGATCACTGCCACCGCAGCCAACCGCGGCCACCCCGGCTACCAACGCAACTGCAACTCCAACGTGACCATTGAACTTAGAAGAAATCGACCGCATAGCGCTCCTTACGACGAACCAAAAGAAGCCCAGGTTGTACCGACAGGCGCGCACTGACGCAACTGATTTACCGCGGTCTGGCGGTGGTCGTGAGCACTGGCACGTCGAGCCGCGCTGGCGCAAACCCAGGACTGCCAGGTTCGCGTCGCCAACATACGGCGCCAGCTGCGCCAGCGTCGGAATTCACGCATAACAAATGGCTGGAAGTATCGATTGACTCTATCGCAAACCCAACATCGACGGTCCACTCGACACGACCACCATCGCGAACCAAGCGACAGGCAACCACGCTACCGTTAGCGTCGCACACCGCATCGCCCCACATGCGCAGCCGCCAACTGCTTGGCACCAAGACATCGACACCGCCATCATGGCCGTTGGTGCACCGCAGATTGCCGCTACGCCCCAACGGCGCCGATTGCAGCGACACCGGCTCGACGCGTTCGAGCTCATTGACGGCGTTGCGCCGCGGCTTGGGCGGCGCACAAGCGAGCACACCGTTGTCACGCGGTCGGGATTCGTAGTTGGCAAATTCCATGGTTTCGGTTGCGCCTAAGCGCAACGCCGTGATGGATGTGCGGGCTTGCTCGCGTAGCACCACCTGCTTGGCTTGGCTGTGCGAACAGCTCTCGACGTTGCAAAGGAATTCGCCGACAACGCGAATATCGGTGCCGGTCGGGTCACCAACGTAGCTACGTTTCGCGGGGCGCACACCAGCGCTCGGCGCTGCGCCAAATTCGTTGGCTGCAAATAGTACGGGCGCTGCATTCATATTGGCAGTAATGCAAGCGATGCCGCCCGACGGATCGTCGTAACAAAGGCGTTGCACGCCAACCGCAACCGTACCTTGGTAGCGCTGCATCTGCGTCGTTGAAGGCAGCCCGATCGTGCGCAGCCCAATATCGCCTTCGATATCCATGCAGTTGATTTTGAACTGGTCCGGCTCCAGCAAACACGCGTACCGGCCCCACAGGAATACATCGTCGTTCATCCGCCATTTGCTTGGCAGCTGCACGTCATGCGGCATTACCGACACTGTTGCGCAGTGTGCGGTCTTGCGCTGCAAGATGCACACCGCGTGTTCATTGGCCAACAAGCGACTGTCGTAGTCGAGCTTGGCAAACTTAGCAACCACGCCCCATGATACGGCGTCGTCGACCAACCCCCAATGTTTCGCGATTGCGGCCCCCTTTGCGGCCTCCGAGATCACGATGCGTTTGGGCGGCGACGGCGGCGGACAACGCTCAACCGTGTTGGGGCCATTTACGCAACCCGTGCCACGCGTGATGATCTTGGGCCCAATGTGCATGGTATCCCACGCATAGCGCCACTTGGCACAGACGCCACGGCCTTCACACGACAAGCACTTGTCATTGGAGCCGGAACACCGCGCCAAGGCCCAATGATTGCGCGCCGTGTAGGCCGCGCTGTCACGATCAACATCAGTAGTTTCGACCGGCAGCGCAAGTTTGCCTGGCTCAAGCGAGATGCATTGCGTGGCCGTACACAAGGCGCGCTTGCTTGGATCCAACCGCCAGTTATCGCGTGGTGTATGCACTTCGGCAACGCGCGGATCTGCGAAGGTACGGCACATCACGCTCCAACGGGATTGCAGACAGACCCAATCGCCAGCCGCGCGAAGCTTTAGCTCCTGGCGCAACGCCATGGCAGGATTCGCTGCAAACAACTCGGAGCGTGCATGGGTTTGAACATCGAGACACGTGACTTTGCCCGATGCGAACAAACGGCAGATCTTGTCATCGGTAATTGCGAAATCAAGCGGCGTTGCGTCGTCGACTTCAACAACATCCTGGGACGCCCACTGCATCGGCGCAGGCGCAGGCGCAGGTGCTGACACCGGCCGCGGTGGCGTTGGCGACACACGCGTTGGCGACGTCGGACGGGCGATGGGCAGCGCCGGTTGCGTTGGTGCCTGCGGCGGCGAGCCACCGCAGTTCGCCACAAGGCCAACAGCCAACGTTATGCCAACAATTCTAACGAGCCGGTCCATGTGACCTACTATACGCGATTCGCTGCGTTGCGGTGGCTGCGAAAATTGCTGGAGCATGCGTCGATGTTGCCTTTCGCAACAGTCGTTTTTCCGACGCCGCTGCGACTTGATCGGGCTTTGCGCTGCGAGTTAGAACAGCAGCAAGGAGATCTATGAACGACATCCGCCGCATTCGTGAACTACTCGGTGACAAAGCTGGCCTGCTCGACCACCAAAGCAAGACCATCGCAGCTTCATCGCTGCACTTGCCTGGGCCACGCTACATCGATGATATCTTCTCTCAGACCGACCGTACGCCTCGCGTCATCGGCGCGATGCAGCGCATGATGGACACTGGCCGGTTGGCTGGCACCGGCTATGTATCGATTCTCCCCGTCGATCAAGGCATCGAGCATTCGGCCGGTGCGTCGTTTGCGCCCCATCCGGCGATGTTCGACCCTGAAAACATCGTGAAGCTCGCCATCGAAGGCGGCTGCAGCGCGGTCGCGTCAACGTTTGGCGTGCTCGGCAGCGTGGCGCGCCGCTACGCTCACAAGATTCCGTTCATTGTGAAGATTAACCACAACGAATTCTTGTCGTACCCCAACACCTACGATCAAACGTTGTTCGGCAATGTCCGCCAATGTTTTGACATGGGCGCTGCAGGCATTGGGGCGACAATTTACTGGGGCTCGCCAGAATCACGTCGCCAATTGCAAGAAATCTCGGAAGCGTTTGCCGAGGCACACGAACTCGGCTTGTTCACCGTGTTGTGGTGCTACGTGCGCAACAACGCATTCAAGACTGCGAATGCCGATCACAATCTATCGGCCGACCTCAGCAGCCAAGCCAACCACCTCGGCGTTACGATCCAAGCCGATATCATCAAACAAAAGCTGCCGGAAAGTAACGGTGGCTACAACGACCCAGCGCTCAAGGGCTGGGGCAAGACCCATAAAAAGGTCTACACCGAACTGACGTCGGACCATGTCATCGACCAAACTCGTTACCAAGTAGCGAACTGTTACATGGGCCGCATTGGCCTCATCAACAGCGGCGGCGCATCGGGTGAAAACGATTTTTCCGACGCCGTGGCGACGGCCGTCATCAACAAGCGCGCTGGCGGCATGGGCCTGATCTCGGGCCGCAAAGCGTTTCAACGGCCAATGAAAGAAGGGGTTGATTTGCTGCACGCGATTCAAGACGTGTATTTGTGTAAAGACGTTACGATCGCGTAGGTGCGTTGACGCGGTATTGCGGTCGCGCGCTCGGTCGCCGTTGCCCGAATCTGAGCTTCGGTGACGCACCCCGTGGTTGTATGGCTGTGGCGGCGGCCCCAGAAGTCGGGGAATGGGCGAATGGTAGGAGGGCCCAGGGAGATGCTCGTTCGCCCTG
>JAKQOD010000040.1 GCA_029565465.1 Deltaproteobacteria bacterium | reverse complement strand
CCAGTGACGAACCGTATTTGTACGACGCAAAAGACCTGACGACACACGCAATCTGCGTCGGCATGACCGGCAGTGGCAAAACGGGTCTTTGCAGCAGCGTGGTCACGGCTTCGCGTTCGAGGTCTTTGTGCAGCGCTGTATAGGTGAAACGACCGCGCAACGTTGCAGGCGAACCGACTGCGACAACCACATCATCCGCCGAATGTTCAGCCGAGCGCTCACCACTGAGCAAGGTACCAAGATGCGTGCTGCGCCAGGCTTGCCGCGGCACGGTAGGGCGGTCGCATTCACCTTTGGGCTCGGCCACGGGCGGTGGCATCTTGGGTTCGCTCGCACCACAAGCACCCAGGCAAGCACCCAGCAACGCAACGCAAAAGGTTTGGCGCATACCTTAATCTACGCGTTGAAAAGGCAACGTCAACCCGCCGGCCGTCGACCTGTTCGGCAAACTGAGGTAACCTCTGGACCTAGAGGGACCCATGGCCAGCACGCTCGATCTCGCGCTGCAACGCGCGCTCGCAATTCGTCTCAATTTACAAATCAGCTTGTCGTCGCTGGCACTAGTGGAAGAGTGGATGGACATCCATCTCGACCGTTGGCTCGAACACATTCCCATGCCGCCCGACATGCCAGATGGGTATGCCGTGAACTATTCGGCGATGATCGGCAGCGATATGCGCCGGGTTTCGTGGGCTGCTTGGGGCGATCCTCGTGGGTTTGTGCCACGCATGGCCGACTACTTTAAGCTGTGCAACATTGCCAAAAGTGACATCGCAATTCTCGACCAAGTAGGCGAAACCCTTGAACCCAAAGTTGCGGGTTCGTGGATCGGTGTGTGGGGCAAAAAGGTCACCACGGGGTGGCACTTTATGGATCCGCAACCCTGGAGCAAGATCGAAGGCTTGTTTGGTACCCACGAAGCCAAGTACCAACTCAAAAAGTTCATCGAGATCTGCGGCGCCAAGCAAGTTGAACGGTTCGTGCAGTCGATCGGCGAAAACGTATTTACCGAAGTTGAAATCAAGTTGCCAGGCGATGATCTCGCGGCGCAACTGGCTGCTGCCAATGATGGCTTTGCCCATTTCACTGGCGCCAACATCGACGACGGCGTGCGCGCGCGGCTGGCCGAGCGTGGCGCTGGTGCACTTTCGTTCTTTGTCCGCATTCGTGGCGGTAAAATCGCACGGGTCGCAGTTTCGGTGCCAACGACCGAGCTTGCAGCGGTGCAGCCACTGTGCGAAGCCGCCAAAGTTGGGTTTGATCCACGCATGCTCAAGCTCGTAGGTGCGTTGGGCAACAAGGTAACGTCGATTGAATACGGCCGCGCTGGCGAACACGCTGGCGTCGATGTTTTCGTCGAGCCAACCGAGCCAACTGGTAAAAAAGTCGAAGCGCCTGCGCCTGCGTCGGCCAACTGATGGCCACGAGCGAACCGCCACAGCTGGCGTTTGCTGCTCGCGAAGCGCTCATTTTCGCAAGCGACGACGGTTTAGCCAACAAATGCGAAATCGATCGCTACCGTGCGTCGGGCCCAGGCGGGCAGCATCGCAACAAAACCGACAGCGCGGTGCGCTTGCGCTTGCCGAGCCTGGGCATCTCCGCGATTGCCGAAGACAGCCGGTCGCAACACGACAATAAAGCCTCGGCGATTCGCCGCATGCGCGCAGCGATCGCCGTCGGTGTTCGCGCCCCCATCGAGCGTGATGCCTTCTCCCCGTCGGTACGGTTGGCCGCCATGCTCGCCGCTGGCACGGCGCCGCTCGGCGAAAAGACCCGCACGAAGCCCGAGTTTTGGGCAGCCATTGCTGAGTTGCTCGACTTGTTCTGGGCGCATCGTTCGGAGGTCGCCGCAACCGCGCAGCAGCTCGGCGTCACGACCGGGGCGCTATCAAAGCTGTTGTTGCACGATGACGCGGTGGCGCGTGCCGTCAACGAAATGCGTCGACACTTCGGCAATAAACCTTTGGTAGCACGTTAGCAGCAGGTGCGGTGCTACCACTTCACCGTTCGAGCGGTCCGTAGCTGATGATTTCGTTGCGCATGTTGGCAACTGTGGCAGCGATCCACGCCGGGCTACGTGCCACGTTTTCAATCCGCACTTCGTCGATGCTGCCATGGAAGAATTCACCATCGGTGGTGCCGTTGCGGTCGGCCCCGAGGTAAATCGGATTGGCTGATTGCGCGAGCATGCCATCGCGTGCGTACTCGCCATCCATCACGCCATCGACGAATCGTTGCAAGTGGATTGTCCCCGTGGGTTGTTCTGCCGCGACTACGAAGGCGAGGTGGACCCACCGATTCATGGGCAGCGTCGAGGCTGGTGGGCCGAAATCACCTGCACCGGTAAACAGCACAACCGTGCTCAGTTCCGCGTTAAACGTCGAAACTGCAAAATCGTCGAGCACGCCACCACCTTCTTGGCGCCCAATCATGACTTGATACGTGTCTGGCGTCACGATGCCGCGCCAGTTGACCCACATCGAAATTGTTTGCTCGGTCAAATGTAGTGATGCCGCATCGGCTACCCTCATCACACTTTGCATTGCTGGCACAAAGTTGCGCGCTGCCAAGACTTGGCCTTCGCCGACCGTGGTTGCTTGGTCGATTGCATCATGGCCGTTGCCCGTTGCATCGCTGCCGTCGGTCATGTGCCAAACCGCGGTGAACGCATTGGACCATGCAGTTGCTGAGGCAACCGCTTGCGTACCAACGTACATCTCAATGCTGGGTAATGCACCGTCCCAGCTTGGAATCCGCACCCAGGCCACCAGCGGCGTCGTCGCATCACCGATGGTTTCAAGTTCGAATGCAAGCGACTCGCCGTTGGTGTCGACAAAGCTAAGGTTGGCGCCAGCTGTCAGCAAATCGCGTGGCACTGCGTCAGGCGGCACGCGCACCAACAACGGAAAATCACCGAGCGCTTCGGTGGGGGCAAAGCGGTCGAGTTGTAGCGTTGTCCGTGTGGCAATGTTGCGTGACGGCCAGGCCGTACACGTGTTTGCGCGGCAAGCATCGGTAGCCAACACACATTCGGAATCGGCTTGGCACCGCGCGCCAGTGCGACGATCTTCAAACTCGACGCGACCACAACTGGTGGCCAGCAACGCGGCAAGCAGTGAAACATAACCGCGCAACGTCACCAGTATCGCAGCCTCTTCGTCGCAACGCAATCGGAACAACCCATACACGGCGGCGTATCCGCTTAGTCGCCCGCTATAAACTGCGTTGGGTCTTCAGGCCACTGATGACGCGGATAGCGGCGCATCAGTTGATTGCGTAGCCCTGGATAGTGCTTGACCCAAAAGCCGGGTAGATCTTGCGTGACTTGAACTGGGCGCTGGTTGGGCGCAAGTAGATGCAGCACGAGTGGCACTCGGCCATCGCATACCGACGGTGCACGAGCCAATCCGAAAAAATCTTGCATGCGCGACGCAATCCATGGTGCCTGTGCCAACTCGTAGTGAATCTGCACACGGCGGCGGCGTGGCAAGTCGAGATGAGTTGGCGCCAGCCGTGCTACCAAGGTGCGTTTGTCGCCAAGCGATGCATCGAGCAATGCCATCAAATCGGCCTTGCGCAGTTCATCAAACGAGATCAAGCCTTCACACGCTGTCGTCAAGATGGCGGCAAGCGCTTCATCCGAGGCCGCAAGGCTTTCGTCGCCCATCGCGCGGGCCACGGTTGCGAGTCGTGCGCGCCATTGCGCCAGCGCGTCACCGTCGACAAATCGCTCGATGCCAGCCGCCAACGCTTGTTTGGCCAATACCGCAGCCGCGCGCGGGCCAGCGTTGCGCGCCGATTCAACATCGCGTGATTCGTCGATAACCAAGCCGTCGTACATCATTTGGGTCACGCGCTCGACGCGACTGCGCTCGGCATTCCACAATAAGTCGTCGCGTTCGACGATGCGATCCAAAAACAAATCGATCAACCAACTTGGATCGATGGCACTTGCGCGTCGTATCTGGGCTTTGCTGGCTGCGCCGCGTTGGCCGGTCTCGGCGGTGTCGACCGCAACGATGTACTCGGCGTCGATCACACTCGATGTCGGCGCTAATGCTGCGCCGCCACCGCCGGCAAATACAAAATCGGCCGAGCGCGGAGCGCGCCGTTTGCCGACGCGGTCGGGATACGCCGCGAGGATCGCCATCTGTAGCACTTGATCAAGTTCGTCGTCGGAAAGCTTGCGTTCGCGTCGGGTGGTACTGTTATCGAGGGCGCGCTCGTATTGCTGCGCTACGCGATGCACGGTGTGTGCAGTTGGCACATCGAGCCCAGCGCTGCGAATGCGCTCGCTGCGCATACCGCTGGCACGCGCATCAAGCATGGCGTCGAGATCGTCGATCAAATCGGAGGGTGACGACAGCTTGGCACCGCCGCCGCGAAAGGCGCGGCGTTCGAGTCGCAACTCACGCGCACTTGCGCAGGCTGCGATCAAGCAGGCTTCGCGACCCGCGCCGCGTGGCTCGGCTTCACAGATCAAGCGAGCGAGGCGTGGATGCGCTGCAAATCGCATCATCGATCGGCCCAGCGCGGTAAGATCGCCGTCGCTGCCCACCGCGCCCAAGCGGCGCAATAACAGTTCGGCGGCTTCAACGGCGGCGGCGGGCGGGGCTTCAAACCACGTCAACGCATTGAGCCCAGCTAGACCGGCGGCGCGCATTTCAAGCGCGGTTGCTGCTAAATCCGCGCGTGCAATCTCCGCTGCGTCGAAGTCACGTCGGCCGTCGTGATCATGTTGCGTGTACAACCGCAGCACACGGCCGGGCCGGGTTCGTCCAGCTCGACCAGCACGCTGTGCTGCACTGGCCTTGCTGATTGGTTCGACTTGCAGCATCGGCAACCCCGACCAAGGCGAGTGCCGCGCCACTCGTGCTCGGCCGGTGTCGATCACGGCGACTACGCCGTCGATGGTTACCGACGTTTCAGCAACGTTGGTGGCCAAGATTACTTTGCGTTGGGTGCCTTGATTGCGTGCGGGCCCCGGGCGAATGGCCCGGTCTTGTTCTTCGGCGGTGAGTTCACCATGCAGCGGCACCACCAAGAGATCATGCTGCGCTGCGGCTTCGGCGAGATCGTCGGTGCAAAATCGAATTTCACCAGCGCCGGGCAAAAACACCAGCACATCACCGTCGAGCTTGTCGCGCACTAGCTTGCGCACTGCACCGCTGACTTGTTTGCCAATCGGCAACGTCAAATCATCGCGCGGGTCAGCGTGTTCGATCGTCAATGGAAACGTGCGGCCCATCGAGCGCACGATGGGCGCTTGCAGAAACGCAGCGACCGGTTCGGCATCAAGCGTTGCCGACATCACAATCAAATTCAGGTCGGGCCGGGTTGCGCGGAGTCGCGCCAACAGTGCCAATGCCACATCACCGTCGAGGTGGCGTTCGTGAAATTCGTCGATGACGACGCACGTGGTGCCACGCAACGTCGGATCGTTGAGCATGCGCCGTGTCAAAATGCCTTCGGTAACAAAGCGAATGCGGGTCGCCGCGCTGACTTTGCGATCGAGCCGAATCTCGTAGCCCACTTCGTCACCGATCCGCCCGCCGCGTTCAAACGCGACACGTTCAGCCGCGAGCCGAGCCGCCAAGCGCCGTGGCTGCAACACCACGATATCGCCGTCACCAACCAGGTTCGCATCGAGCAATGCACTTGGCACTCGCGTGGTTTTACCTGCGCCTGGTGGCGCAACCAGCACGGCAACCCGATGCGCACGCACGGCCGCCAGCAATTCCGGCAGCGCGTCGTCGATCGGTAGTTTCTGCAGTGGCGCTGACAACGTACGCGACTAACTAACGACGCCGTAAACGTTTTTGGCTTGGCGTTGCAGCTCAATGCTATCGCGCAGCTGTTCAAACAATTGCCGCGATGCGGGCATGCCGACAATCTCTAGTTTTGGCGTTGATGGATCCGTCGAGAAAATGTCGATATGCGCAATGCCAAGCAAGCGGTCGATCAAGGACTGGCGATAGCGCACGTCACGGCAGCGCCATAGCTCGATCACATCGATTTTTTTGCTCATGATGCCGTATTCGGTTTCGATGTTTGTGGTGGTGACGCGAAAGCGCAGTGATTTGCGGTGCAGGTGCAAGCCAAAGAAGAAAATTGCTGCGGCTGCAAGCGGGATCAGCACCAGCAACACACGGGTCGACGACGAGGCTGCGGTCCAACGCCCAATCGCATTAAAGATCACCGGAGCCAAGATGGCACCCAAGCCACCAAGCAAATAGTAACCAAGGTACGAGCGCCACGACGGCGTGCCATCGTAAATCATTTTACGATCAGCTTTGGTTGGGGCGCTTGCGGGGTCATGCTGTTTGGCAAACGGCGGCGCGCTAGGGCTTGCAGGTACGGCTGCGAGCGGTTGTGGGGCATGCGCTGCAACTGCAGCTGCACCTGGCGCTGCGCTGACAAACGAGTTGCAGAACCGGCACTTGATCGCTTCGTCCTGAATTTCTTCAGCGCAAAAAGGGCACTTTTTCATAGCGGTTACGGGAGCGTACACGCAAACGGCTTGACAATCGAATGCCACCGCCTTAAACATTGTTTAAGAATAAATCAGCGTTCACATGTTAGACTTGCCAACTATGTCCACCCGACGCGAGCGCGAACGCGAAGAAATGCGGCAACGCATCAAAGATGCCGCACGCGAGCTGTTCGTCAGCCAAGGCTATGAGCATGTGACGATTCGGGCGATCGCTGACGCGATCGAATACACACCCGGCGCAATCTACAGTTACTTCAAAGACAAAGACGCGATTTTTAGCGCGTTGCACACCGAAGGCTTCGACGAATTGCAGCGCAAGTTTGCAACGGTGTTTGAAGAGCCGGGCACGCCAATCGATTATCTGCGTCGGATCGGTCGAGCATATCTCGACTTTGCCAAGAATAACCCGCAGATGTACGACTTGATGTTTGTCTGCCCTGAACCTGTAGACCATGTCGAAAACAGCCAACCTTGGCTCGAAGGCTCACGCACCTACGATCACTTGCGTGCACTCGTGCGGGTTGCAATCGATGGTGGTTGGCTGCGCAAAGGTGACCCCGAAGTTGTTGCCTTTGCACTTTGGTCAGCGTGTCATGGCATGGCGACGTTGGACTTTCGTTCCCGTACGTCGGTCGTGCCTGAAAGCGCTCGACCGACGGTACTTACGAATAGCTTTGAGTATTTGATCGATTCGTTAGCGTTGCGCTAACCGCCTAGAACTAGGCCCTTTTTTTTGCCTAAGGATTGAACAGTGTTTAAAAAACTAACAACGTTTGGAAATGCGGTCTCAATCGCCGGAATTGCAGTAACCGTGGGCCTCACTGCAACGCCTACCGCGCACGCGGAATCTGCGGCGCCCATCTATGCCGATTCACCTGAGGGCCGAGCGCTGATCGCTGATGTGCTCGCGCACAATAGCGAATTGCAGATCAGCGAAGTAGCGGTTGCGCAGAGTCGCAGCGTGCAGCGTGAAGTACGGGCCGGCTATTTGCCTTCGGTCGACGTCGATTTTCGTTACACCAAGTTGTGGGGCGGCCTCGACCTCGGTTCGTTGTTCAATCCCGCGTACGCTGCGCTCAATCAGATTACTGGGAGCGCGCAGTTCCCAACCGACATTTCGATCAAGTTACCGTTTGCGCTCGATACCAAAGTGCGGCTGACACAACCGTTGTACGTGCCGCAGCTTGCCGGCGCTGCGCGGCTCGCTGCCATCGACACCCGAGGCAAACAGATTGCAGTTGCGATCACGCACCGTGAGCTGGTTGCAGCGGCGCGCAAAATTCATTTGGGCGTGGCACAAACGCGCGAGGTTGTCGCGGTGCTGCAAACCACGCGTGGCTTGTTGGTGGAGAATTTGCGCATCAGCCAGTTGTTGGTCGATACCCAAAAGGCAACCCAAGATACGGTGTTGCGAGCAACCGCTCAACTCGCAGCCCACGATCAAAAGCTGCGCAGCGCCCAAGATGCTGTGCGCGCATTGCAGCGGCAGCTGGCGGTGTTGCGGTCAGATGCCAACGACCCTGCAGCTGGCGAAGCCCCCGTGCCAACGGCCGCGCCGTCGGCATTGCCGGTCATCCCGAGCGATGTGAATGCGTTGGTTGCTCTTGCACAGCAACGCCGCAGCGAACTGCGCGGTGCCGCTGTGCGTACCGATGCTGCTGCCGCCCAGGCTGCGCTGGTGCGGCAAGGGCGGCTGCCCACCGTCGCGGTTGCGCTTGATCTTGGTGTGCAAAGCAGCTCGCTCGACGCAAGCTGGGACAATAAATACGCCGCGCTGTCGTTGGTTGCATCGTGGAACATTTTTGACGGCGGCAAACGTGCAGCGCGCGCCACCCAAGCTGCACTCGCACGGCAAGCAGCGACGGCAACCGACGCTCAGACCCGCGCGCAAATTGCAGCCGACGTACGCACCGTATGGGATCATGCCCGTACTGCACGCGATGCGATTGCGACGATCGATAGCCGGATCGAAAGTGAACG